>CAZIQU010000168.1:0-4456 GCA_964541445.1 uncultured Lachnospiraceae bacterium
TGTGTCACCGTTTTTGACTGCGTCTATTGCCGGTTTCGCCAGATCTTTCATCGATACGAACCACTGCAGCGATGTTATCGGCTCAACGGTAGTGCCGCAGCGGTAGCAGGTGCCTACATTGTGTACATGAGCCTTGGTCTTTTCGAGAAGCCCCAGCGCCTGCAAATCGGCGATGATTTTTTCGCGTGCGTCGTCACGAGAAAGCCCGCAGTATACGCCGCCGTTTTCGTTGATGCAAGCGTCGTCATTCATTATTCTTATCTGCGGCAGGTCGTGTCTTAAACCCACTTCAAAGTCGTTGGGGTCATGGCAGGGCGTTATTTTTACACAGCCGGTACCGAACTGCATATCCACATAATCATCGGCGATGATCGGTATGCGCCTGTTCACAAGCGGCAATATCGCGTATTTTCCCACAATATCCTTATATCTTTCGTCCTCGGGGTTCACAGCCACCGCCGCGTCACCGAGCATCGTTTCCGGTCGGGTAGTTGCTACGGTAACGAATTTATCGCTGTTTTCTATCGGGTATTTAATATACCACAGGTGACCGTTCTGCTCTTCATATTCAACTTCAGCGTCGCTCAGCGCCGTTTTGCAGCTGGGGCACCAGTTTATTATCCTGTTGGCACGGTAAATGAGGCCTTCGTTATACAGTCGGGTAAAGGCTTCCAATACAGCCTTGGAACAGTTCTCATCCATAGTGAACCGTTCTCTGCTCCAATCGCAGGAAGAGCCGATCTTGCGGCATTGCTTGGCTATTCTGGCGCGATAAAAGTTTGCCCAGTCCCAGGTGCGCTTAAGAAACTCATCGCGGCCAAGATCCTGTTTTGTTTTACCCTCGGTTTTTTTGATGTTTTCGATCACCTTCACTTCTGTGGCAATGCTGGCGTGATCTTCGCCGGGCAGCCACAGTGCGCTGTAACCGCACATGCGCTTGTAGCGTATAAGTATGTCCTGCAGCGTGCAGTTGAAGGCGTGCCCGATATGCAGCTGCCCGGTAATGTTCGGCGGCGGCATCACTATGGTAAAAGGCTTGCCGTCCGGGTTTATTTCCGGTTTGAAGTAACCGCCTTTTTCCCACATCTCGTAAATTTTGTCTTCGACTTTTTGCGGGTCGTATACTTTGTCTAGTTCCTTCATGAATGATTCCTCGCTTAATAAAAAAACGTGGAGCAAGCTCCTCGCTCGTGTTCTCCCTTTAATGCATATATTCAAAATTATACTTTTAGCAAGCCGGTTTGTCAATAATTAATGTTGCATAAAGGCAATAAAAAGGTTATAATCAATAAACAGTCAGGAGACCGGATCCCGGAAAAAGATGAATAAAAAAATATTTGCCGTTTTATTGGCGGCAGCATTATGCTATATACAATTATCCGGCGTGTACGCAGAGGATATTACAGCACAGGTGCAAACGCAGACTTTGGGCGATATTTCGTTTTCGTTTCCCGCCGAGGCAGTACTTACGGCTTCAGTGAATCAGGGCAGCGGCAGCAATGTATTTTCGTATGTTGATGAGAGCTTTTCTACGCTCACGGGTACATACGCTGATATCTATCATTATGTTTCGGAGCAGTATCCGGAATACAGCAGCGAACGCCTCGAAAAGGCTCTTCCGCGTGACGAAATGTGGACATACTGCGGTGTCTTTGACGATACATGGGGTAATTACGACTATGTATTCGATTATCTGACGCATACGGTAAACAGCGGCAGTGTTACCTACGACTGTCAGATGGAGGAAGTAACGCTCGCGTCAGTGCCTTTTTATAAATTTAGTTTTAAGGTCACGGGTGACATGGCAGATCCGCCCGGCGGCGTTATCTACCTGAGTGTGTATCGATCAAACCAATACACTATACAGTTTTGCAATTTCCTTGATTTCAATACAGCGCTCAGATATGCGGAAGTTTTTGAATCCAGTGTCCGAATCGCCGGCTCCGAAAGCTACTCTTTTACTGTATTTGATTTGACGGCAGAAGACACAACAAAAACCGATATAAAGACAGCGCTGATCGTTTTTGCGGCAGTGTTGTTTATCATCGCAATACCGTCTTATATAATAAATACCAAAAGGTTTAAACAATGAGAAAGAAAATTGTGGCATTTTTGCTCGCTGCGGCATGCTTATCCATGCTGGCGGGCTGTTCGGCTCAAAAAAGCAGTAAACGTGAAATATATGTTTATGATGATTTCTGCTATTATCTTTATGTACCGATAGAATATGAAAATTCGATATCGCAGGTAAGCTCACGCAATGTGCTTATCAATTTTTCTTCTGACATATACCTGAGCATAAAGGTGCAGGATTATTACGGTTCACTTGATAAGAGCATTAGGGCGAATACGGAAAGAAGCGAATATTCCTACGGAGATAAATCGCTGGATGACACATTCAACAGTCAGTCGTATATAGCGCAATATGTTGAAAATATCATTAAAAGTATGGTCGGTGTGACCAACATCTCCGGCATAACGGTAACTGAAATAAACGGCAGGGAATTTTGGTTGGTCGGGTTTGATGTTTACAATCGTACTGAGGACCCCCTTACTCATGAAGTAACCGAAAAATATAAAGGACAGGGCAATTTTTACATTACCGTAGATGACGGTTATGTTTATCAGCTGCTGCTGTGCGCCAACAACGGTTATATTACTGATTCTCCCGATGCGATCGCTTCTCTGCATGAGTTTCATATCGGGGCAAAAGTCGGCAGCGCCATAATTTACCTTTGGGTCTTTATCGGGCTGATCATCGTTGCCTGTTTGCTGTTTGTGGTATCACGCTTTGTAAAAGTGGAGGTAGTGACTGATGACGAGCCGGAGAGCGGTACCAGAGTGCTGGGTGATATCAGAAATGCAGTAAACGCCGGAGGGAGCACAGATAAGGCCGAAAAAGAGAACGAACGTATTCTTTATAACCTTGATATTATTCTCGGGCGCAAAGAGACTCAAGACTTTGATATTGATACTCAGCTGCAAAGAAATGAGTTGGTTCGCGAAAAACTGGGTAAATTATTGAAAAAGCATGAGGAAACCGCCGCTTTGGGCGCTGAGCTGGATAGAATCTTAGGCCGGGAGAAGAAGCTTGCGATCACCGACGAGGCCGCGGTCGATGAAACGGCAAAAACCGAGGACGCCGCGTATGCGAGCGATGCAGTGAAAGATTTAAAAGATAAAGATTTAAAAGATACTGAAGCTGAAAGAGAAAACGCTGTCGAAGCTGATTTCGCCGCTACTGCCGCGTTTGAGCCGGTAAAAGATAAAAAGAGCAGCAAAGACGAGCCGAAAAAAAGTGCCGTAACAAAAGCGAAAGCCAAAAACGGCGGCAGAAAACCGACCGGCAAAAAGAAAAACGGCGGCAAAAAAGCCGAAGCAAAAGCGCCGTTAGCCGGAAGCTATGCGGATATCCTTGATATTATTCTGGAAAGAAAAAGCGAAGATAAAAAATAGGAAGGACATTTTTGACTGAGTTCTTTCCGATCGGAGGCATTTATGTTTGATGTGCTCATAATAGGCGCCGGCTGCGTAGGCAGCGCCATAGCCAGAGAGCTGTCACGCTTTGATTTGAAAATAGCAGTGCTTGATAAGGAGGACGATGTATCCTGCGGGACATCCAAAGCCAACAGCGGAATTATACACGGCGGGTATGACGCCAAGTACGGTACCGTAAAGGCGGCATTATCTAAAGAAGGGAACGAGTCATTCACGCGTCTTTCAGCGGAACTCGGCTTCGCTTTCGGGCGCTGCGGGTCCTTTGTTTTGGCCTTCAGTGAGGCTGAAGAAAACAAAATAAAGGAGATTTACGCCAACGGCCTCAAGGTGGGCATAGAGGGCATGAGTATTGTTGACGGCGACTTTGTCAGAAGCAAAGAGCCGAATGTGTCCGATAAAGTGGTTGCCGCTTTGTATTGTGCCGGCGCCGGTATAGTGAGCCCATATGAATATACATGGGCGCTGATGGAGAACGCTGTTGCTAACGGCGTTGCTTTAAAACTTAATGAAACGGTTATCGGCATCAAAAAAGAAGATGACGGCTGCTTTACGGTCGCTTCACATGACAACACTTATCGGGCGAAAATCGTCATCAACGCTGCGGGAGTTCATGCCGATGATATTGCCGCAATGACTGGGCAGAACGATTTTGTAATACAGCCCGTACGCGGCGAATATATGCTGTTTGATAAGGCCGAAGGCGGAAAAGCTTCCGCTGTATTGTTTCAGACGCCTGTGGGAGTTTCAAAAGGAATACTTGTTTCGCCTACCGTACACGGAAATCTATACGTCGGCCCGAGTTATGAAGCTGCGGATGACAAGGACGATGTGTCTACTCACACGGACATTTTAGCTGCGGTTTTTTCCACCGCGCGAAAAACGATGCCCGATATTGACAGAGGAAAAGTCATTACACAATTCGCCGGTATGCGCGCCGTAGCTGACAGCTATGATTTGA
>CAZIQU010000169.1:0-798 GCA_964541445.1 uncultured Lachnospiraceae bacterium
GCTTCATATAAGCGCAAAAATTATCAGCAGTCAGTTTTTTTGAGGGAACATCGTCATTCAGCCTGATGATATCCGTGGCTACTATCTCACCGTTTGCTTTTATAAGCAGCATGCCTACAGGCGTACCGCTTTGCGCCGGCGCGGAAATAAAATCGACTGTATCGTATGTTACCCGGCATTCTTCATCCGCTTTTAAAGGCACATAATAATCCTTGTCAGCCGTGATCCGTACTTTTCTTATATCAGAATTTTTAACGGCAATATCACACATTATGCTGCCGGCTGATATCACCTTACTGTTTTCGTAGGCTGAAAAAAGCTCCTCCAGCTTTGCTTTGCTCTCCTCGAATATAGAGTCACTGTCCAAAAGGACGCCGCAGATGATCATACCGTCTTTTTCCGCGGCCGAAACAAAGCAGCGTCCGGCCGCATCGGTGTATCCCGTTTTGATACCGATAGCGTAATCATATATATTAAGCAGCTCATCTTTATTCCGAAGAGTCCACGGTTTCCCGTTCACGGATATTTCGATGCTTTTGGCGGATGTAATGCCGCGAAATGTTTCATTTTGAATTGCATACGCGGCAATGAGTGCCAGATCGTGAGCGGTGGAATAATGCTCACTGTCCGGCAAGCCGTGTGGATTGCAAAAATGAGTATTTTTACAGCCGAGCAGCGAAGCCTTGAGATTCATCATCGCCGCAAAAGCTTCAACGCTTCCGGCGACGGTTTCGGCAATGGCACAAGCTCCGTCATTGCCGGATACAAATAATGTGGCGGCAATAAGATCTCCCATTG
>CAZIQU010000169.1:808-4448 GCA_964541445.1 uncultured Lachnospiraceae bacterium
GTCGCCGGCTCTGAGACCGATACTTGACCCGCCGGTAGAAGCGGCGTTATCAGAAATGACCACCTGTTGCGCGGGATCGGAATTTTCAATGGCAATAACGGCCGTCATGATTTTGGTAGTAGAAGCGATCTGCCTTATTTCATCTTCATTATACGCGTAAAGCACCCTGCCCGACCCAACGTCAATAAAACATGCCGCCGAAGATTCCGCTTCAGCGACGTTTGGCTCGACACACATGAATAAACATATCAGGATCAGTAAGGATGTTATTTTCTTTTTCACCTTATATTTTATTTGCCTGTTTTGATTCTAATGCATACTGCCGTATAGATGAGACAGCCGATGGGAAAATTATTACTGTAAATTTTTTCCGGAGGTGCATGATTGTACAAAAGAGTGGATATTTGCGGCGTGAACACGGCGCAATTACCGCGCGTCACCGATGAACAGGCGGATCTGATGCTGAGAAAGATCAAAAGCGGTGACAAGGACACCAAAGATGAGTTTGTCAGGGCGAACCTGCGGCTGGTGCTCAGTGTAATACAGAAATTCAGCTATAAAAACGACAATATCGACGATATTTTTCAAATCGGTTGTATCGGGCTGATAAAGGCGATCGACAATTTCGATTTTAAATATCATGTCAAATTCTCCACCTATGCCGTCCCTATGATCATCGGCGAGATCCGCCGATTTCTCAGAGACAGCAGCGCGCTGCGCGTCAGCCGTACCTTGAAAGATATAGCATATAAAGCTTTGAAAATAAGAGAAAACGATACGAAAAAAGAATATACGAACGAAGAAATAGCACAAATTCTCGGTGTGAATCTCCATGATGTCGATGAGGCCATCAAAGCGGTTTGCGAGCCATGCTCCATATATGAACCCGTATACAACGATAACGGCGAAAGCGCAGTCATTATGGATCAGATCAGCGACGGCAAGAATACAGAAACGGTATGGGTAGAAGACATATCGCTGAATGAAGCGATATCTCATTTAGCGCCGAAAGAGAAAGATATCATTAATTTGAGATATTATTACGGAAAGACACAAATGCAGGTTGCGGACAAGATCGGCATATCGCAGGCGCAGGTCTCAAGAATCGAGAAAAATGCGCTTACCTCGATAAAAAGCTCTATAGATTGTTTTTAAAATACTGCTTTTTTCAAAAAAAGCTGTATAATATATATTATGAGATGCAGTAAATGCGGTTGCATAGAAAGCCGGGTATTGGATTCCCGACCGTTCGACAATTACAACACCATAAAAAGAAGACGCGAGTGCGCAGAATGTAAATTTCGTTTCACCACCTATGAGCGAGCGGAATCCGTAAGCATGTCCGTAGTGAAAAAAGACGGTACGCGCGAAGAATACGACCGCCAAAAGATAATACGCGGCGTAAAAAAAGCCTGCGAAAAAAGACCGGTATCGATGGAACAAATCGAAGAACTGGTATCCCGTATTGAAGGTGAGATATTTTCTACATCCTTGGGTGAAGTCAATTCAAGCGAAATCGGCGAATATGTAATGAAATACCTGAAAAACCTCGACGATGTCGCTTATGTCAGGTTCGCTTCTGTTTACCGTCAGTTTAAAGATATAAATACCTTTATGGATGAACTGCAGAAAATACTCAAAGATAAAACCGACTGATCTTAAATAAACCAAACGCGCCTCTCATAAAATTTATGAGAGGCGCGTTTTGAAGAAATTGATATGTGAACACCTGGAAGCAGGCAAACGAAAGTATATATTTATTTTTTTATTGATGATCGTCGGCTTCGTATGCGGATTGGTTATGAATAAAAAACTGCCGCCGGAAGATACCGTTTATCTTCGTGAGCTTATGGATACTTTTTTTTCCGAAAATGTTTACGGCAGCGAACCATCTCAACAGAACTTCATAAAATATTTCCTTGAGGAAATAAAGATATACGCACTGATATGGCTGGGCGGAATGGCCGGCATAAGCTATATTGCCGCGCCGGTTTTTATTTTTATACGCAGCATTTCTTTCGGCTTTACTGTCGGCTTTATGGTGGAAACGTACGAGCTCAAAGGTCTTTTCTACATGCTGATATTTTTTATTCCCGAAATAATTTTTAATATACCTGCTCTTTGCTTCAGCGGCGTATCTTCCCTCTCGCTGCACATTAAAGAAGGCAGTTTGACTTCATCAAGCCGGGCAACATTAAACAGTAAACGAGATACATATACCGCTTTTACCGTCTGTATGATAATAGCACTGCTTATAGCAATGTTAGGCGCCGCCGTACGATCTTTCATAACGGATAATATCCTCACCTTTCTTTCGGAAAGTATGGTATAATGAATCAAAGGATATCATTATGACAAAAACAAACAGAGTAATTATAATTGTACTGGACAGCGTAGGTATAGGCGAACTGCCGGACGCTGCCGCATACGGAGACAGCGGTTCAAACACGCTGCTGCATATCTATCAAAAAACTGAGGGATTTTCCCTTCCTCATCTGGAAAAACTGGGGCTTGGCAATATCAGAGAATGCGGTTTGCCCAGCAAAGCAGAAAATCCAACGGGAGCTTACGGGAAGATGACGGAAACCTCCGCCGGCAAGGATACCACGACCGGCCATTGGGAGCTCGCCGGGCTTAGGCTCAGCAATCCGTTCCGCACCTTTCCCGAAGGCTTTGACGCTGAGATACTTGCGCAGTTTAAACAGCTTACCGGTTACGATGTTCTTTGCAACCGCCCGGCCAGCGGTACCGAGGTAATAAAGGAATACGGAGCCGAGCACATGAAGACCGGCTGCCCTATTGTGTACACTTCAGCTGACAGCGTATTTCAGATCGCGGCACATGAAGATATTATCCCTTTGGAAAAGCTCTATGACATATGCCGTAAGACCCGAGGTATGCTCGATAAATACAATGTGGGCAGGGTGATCGCACGGCCGTTTGTCGGCACCTCAGCGGAAAACTTTACCCGCACCGCGAACCGCAGAGACTTTTCGATGCTGCCTTACGAGCCTACCCTTTTGGATCTGACGGTAAAATCAGGCCTCAGCGTGTACGCTGTCGGTAAGATCGAAGACATTTTTGCCGGCAAAGGAATAACCGAAGCCGTGCATACAGTATCCAACAACGACGGCATAGAAAAGACGCTGGAGTTTATCCGCACAAAAACCGACAGCGGTATCATCTTTACCAATCTGGTGGATTTCGACATGCTTTACGGCCACCGCAATGATGTATCCGGCTATGCGCAGGCCTTACGCGAATTTGACAGCAGGCTGCCGGAAATATTAAACGCGCTGCGTAAAGATGATCTGCTGATGATAACCGCAGACCATGGCTGCGACCCTACAACTGACAGCACCGATCATTCGCGCGAATATGTTCCTATAATCTGCCGGCACGCTGATATAAAGCCGTTCGATCTGGGAATACGTGAATCTTACAGTGATTTGGCGGCGACCGCGGCTGAATATCTCGATATTGAGGCGCCGGAGTACGGTAAAAGCTTTTTAAAGGATATTTTACCGTAAATATGTAATATATCAGCCCTCCGCAAAATAAAATTTTTAAGGAGGGCTTTTTTATGTCTTGAATTGTCAAGTCAAGTGCAACGATTGATTAAAAAAGACTTCATGAGGTG
>CAZIQU010000170.1:0-1452 GCA_964541445.1 uncultured Lachnospiraceae bacterium
TACAGGGCTACACTACACTGGCCATATTCATTCTTTTTTCCAGCGGACTGATATTGCTCATTCTCGGCATACTCGGCGAATATATGTGGCGGACTCTTGATGCCGCCCGCCGCCGACCGGCTTTTATAATTGACGAGCGTTCTTACGAGGAAAAGAAAAATGCGCCTGCCGGTGATACAACCGGCACAGAAAAATAAAGAGCAGCTGTCAATGATATGTATCTGCGCAAACATTTGATTGCGCAAACTCGTATCGGTGACAGCCTCTTTTTTTAATAAAGCCATGAAAGGGATATTCTTATGCCTGAATTGCCGGAGGTTGAGAGCCTGCGCCGCGTTCTCGTGCCGCTGCTGACGGGGAGAACGGTCGCCGCGGTAAATGTTCGTGATGAGAAAGCGATAGCCCGCCCATGCGCGGAGCTGTTCTGCACCCGTCTGCGCGATAAAAAAATAACCGAGGTGCAGCGACGCGGCAAATTTTTAACCTTGGCTTTCGCTGACGGCAGCCTTTTGCGCGTGCATATGCGTATGACCGGCGCGCTTTTATTTGTTCGCGGCAATGAGATCCCGCCGCCCGAATATACGCGGGTCGTTTTTTGCCTCACCGATGCTGCCGCGCTGTATTTTTGTGACCAGCGCCGTTTCGGACGCATGTGGCTTATTGAGGCGGGTGAATGTGATGTTTACAGCGGCATCGGCGCTCTGGGCCCGGAGCCCTTTGATGCCTATTTTAACGCCGAATATCTTGCCGCGCTGGGCGGTAAAACCGCCGCGGCGATAAAGTCATTTCTGCTTAATCAGAAAGTTGTGGCCGGTATCGGCAACATTTACGCCGATGAGATCTTGTTTGCCGCCGGCATTGACCCGCGTACGCCGGCGTCGTATCTCACGGCCGCTCAATGGCGCATACTGGCCGCGCTGATACCGGAGCGGCTCGATTTTTATACACGAAAGAATACCGCAGACGAAAAGGATTATCTTGCCGGAGGCGGGCATTATTATCCGAATACGCCTTATCTGCTGGTTTACGGCCGCGGCGGAAAAAAATGCCGTCGCTGCGGAGGTACGCTTGTAAAAATAAAAACAGGCGGGCGCGGCAGTGTGTACTGCCCGCGTTGTCAGAGCGGTGTGAAGGAATATAACTGTTGAATCAAACGGTCGTTTCCGGCGTGCCGCCGCGCAGCCCGGCAAAAAAAGCTTTTAATATTTCGCCGCATTCCTTCTCCATTATACCGCCGTATACCGTCAGCCCTGCCGCCTTGGGATCGGCCGCGAGATTGTACCTGCCGCCGAAAGCGCCGTAAGCGGTATCGGCCGCGCCGAAAACAACTGTCGTCACACCGGCGCATATTATCGCCCATGCGCACATCGGGCACGGCTCCAGCGTAACATAAAGCTCACAGCCGTTAAGCCTGCCGGTGCCGAGCAGACGGCAGGCCTCATTTATGGCCTT
>CAZIQU010000170.1:1496-4429 GCA_964541445.1 uncultured Lachnospiraceae bacterium
CATCTCGGCGTGTGCCGTGGCATTGCCGTCGCTTTGTGTTGAATTATGGGCGCAGGCGATTATTTTTTCGTCCCTGACAATCACGCAGCCCACAGGTATTTCTTGTCTGCTTTCAGCCTTCGCCGCCTCAGCCAGCGCGGCCATCATAAATGTCTTCATTATTAAAAAATCCCAAAAATAAATGCATATCGTATTCTTTATGGTAAAATCATTATATCATAGGAGAAGTTTTTTTGCGTAAAGCATACCGACATTTTTATATCGTCGCCGCGGACACAAATTTGCATATGAAAGGTTATCGAACGCGGCTGTTGATAATTTCTGTCGATAGTTTACTCCCTGAGATGACATAATAGTATTTATTCCGATTAAAAACCCAAAAAAAGCCCATAAACAAGCCATTTTTATTAAAAATCGATTTATATGAAAATCGGCTGCGGGCATGTTTCGGAATGTGTGAAAAAGCTGTTGATAACTTTGATTTTTGTATGGGAAAAAAAGTAGAACATCGACAGGAAAACGGCTGATAAAAGCGAATTTTGTCGAAAACTGTAAACGAAATTATTTCAATTTTTGTTCGAAGAAAATCTAAAGAGGAGTTGTACTGATTAATGGGAAAAAAGAAGGGTCGGTTGCTCAGCAGAACCCTGGTGACGGTGCTCATCGTCATACTGCTGGTCGTTATCGTCTTTGTGGCGCTTAATGAGTTTTATATCAATATCAAATGGTTCAAAGAAGTCGGCTATCTCAGCGTCTTTCTGAAGGAACTGATGACAAAGCTGAAATTGGGCCTGCCGATGTTCGCCGCGCTTTTCATCATTCTTTCCGTCTATTTCAAGCTGCTTACCCTTTCCGGCGGCAAACAGCTTGTGGTGAATCCGGAAAAGAAATCCTTCCTGAAATCAAAACTGCCGTATCTGCTGGCTTTGGGTATCTCGATACCGGCAAGTATAACCATCACCAACAGTCTTTGGTATAAGATACTGGAGTTTATCAATCGAGTTCCCTTCGGTGAGGTCGATCCGACATTCGGCAAGGATATCAGCTTTTACGTTTTTGAGCTGCCGCTTTATAAATCGCTCACATGGACGGTCATTGCCATAGTCATCGTTCTTTTTGCGGCGACATTCATTTATTCGACGCTCATCATCATACAGAAATCGAGCGCCGACAAGAAGATCGAGCTGCAATCCGCGCTTGACGTGCCGGTGAAGGGCACATTCAAACGCATGTGGGAAAGCTACCGGGTGCAGATGAGTATTTTCTTCGCACTTTTTGCGGCTTTGGCCGGTGTGCTGTTTTACCTTAAGAAATATTCATTGGTCTATTCGACCAACGGTATCGTTTACGGTGCTTCTTTTACCGATATAAAGGTATCTATGCCGCTGTGTGTGGTAATGGCCATTATGTGCGTAATCGCCGCTCTGGTTATACTTGTATTCGGTCTGGCCGGTAAGCTCAAGCCCATCGTGCTGGTGGCAGCTTCTCTGGTCGCCGTATATTTCATCGGCCTCGGTGTGGGCCTTGCCATAGAGAACTTTGTGGTATCCCCCAACGAGTATTCCAAGGAAGCGGAATATATAGGCTATAATATCGATTGTACACAGCAGGCTTACGGGCTTAACAACATCGAGACAAAAACATTTACCGTAGGCAATACCATCGATGCGTCCGATCTGCTTAATAATACCACTACCGTTTATAATATACCGGTCAACGATTATACGCCGACCTTAAGCACCTACAATTCTTTGCAGGGCATACGTACCTACTACACCTTCCATGATGTAGACGTTGACCGTTACAATCTGGAAAGTGATTATACGCAGGTCTTTATCTCCGCGCGGGAAATGAACTCCGATAATCTCAACACTGACGCACAGACATGGATAAACACCCATCTTAAATATACACACGGCTTCGGCGTGGCGGTGGCACCGGTGAATACTGTTACCGAAAGCGGTCAGCCCTCGCTCATCGCCAAGGATATTCCTACTGTCAGCGATTATACGGAAATATCGGTCGATGAGCCGCGCATCTATTTCGGCGAGCTGACCGACGATTACGCGGTAGTCAATACCAAAGCGCAGGAATTCGACTATCCGGCGGGAAGCGACAATGTGGAAAATGTTTATGACGGTACAGCCGGCATTAATATGACGCTGCTCAACCGAATATCGTTTTCCATTAAGTACAGCAATCTGAAATTTCTGCTGTCTTCCGACATAAATTCCGACAGCAAGATTCTTATCAACCGCAATGTCGTTGACAGAATCATGTCCATAGCCCCGTTTTTCTCTTATGACTCCGATCCGTATCTGGTCATTTCGGAAGGCAGGCTCTATTGGATAATGGACGGCATGACCACTACCGATAAGTACCCGTACTCGCAGCCCTATTACAATTCGGCCAGCGGTGATACCTTCAACTATATCCGCAATTCCGTGAAGGTGGTCGTTGATGCGTATAACGGTGATGTAACATTCTATATGGCGGACGAAACTGATCCTATTGTACAGTGCTACGCGAAGATCTACCCCGATCTGATCAAGCCGCTCGATGATATGCCGGAAGTCCTCCGAGAGCATATCCGTTACTCAGAGGCTTTGTTCAATGTGCAGGCGGAGATGTACCTCACTTATCATATGAACAATACCAGCGTATTTTACAACAAGGAAGACGCCTGGTCGGTAGCTACGCAGTATTACCAGGAATCAAAGGCCTCGCAGAAGGTCAATTCCTCCTATCAGATAATGAAGCTTCCTGACAGGGAGGAAGAGTTCCTGCTGATGATACCTTTTACGCCGGTAAGCAAAAACAATATGGTGGCTTGGATGGCCGGTATATGCGACGGCGACGATTACGGCAAGCTCATCGTTTACGAATTCCCCAAGCAGAGTCTGGTCTACGGCCCGATGCAGATAGAGCAGAGA
>CAZIQU010000171.1:0-4403 GCA_964541445.1 uncultured Lachnospiraceae bacterium
TGCCAAAGCTTCGCAGTCTTTTTATGAAGCGGCCAGAGTATCAATGCGCCGCGGCGATCTGTATACCCGATATAACCCCTCACAGTTTTTGATAATGCTCACCAACATCACTCAGGAAAACTGCAAGGTAGTAATCGGCCGTATCGAAAAGAACTTTTTTAAAAATATCGGGCGCCGCAATATCGCTCTGCATTGCCAGATAATTTCCGCCGTCGATATCGACAGCATTATGCGCGACGATGCTTTTTCCGGCGGTCGAATAGGCTGGTAAATACTTTTTTCCTTAATTCTTATGTCAGTATTTTTTTTATCACCGTCCGTCATATCATTTTGTATATACAGTGAGTTGCGGCGGTTTTGTGCTGTATTTTTTCCTATCCCTCACGGCGCGCCGGTCTGCCTTTATGCGCCGGTTTATATCGTCACTTTTTTAGATTAACGAGGCTGCCGGCATTTCGCGCGTCAGCGCCGCTGCGCAAGAGCTTTACATTAAACTTTAGCGGTTTTTCTGCCATAGTGCGGCCTTTAATGTTAAAATGATTTCACATAACGGAGTTTCATAATGAAAAAAACAGAACTGCTGGCCCCGGCCGGTGATATGGAATGTTTGCGAACGGCATGCCGTTACGGCGCTGACGCCGTGTATATAGGCGGACCTTTTATGCAGCTGCGCGCCGAAAGAGTATCTTTTGACCGCGGCACTATTATAAAAGCGGCAGACTATATGCACGGTTTAAATAAAAAGCTTTATGTTACCGTCAACTGTTTTGCCGGAAACGATGAGATAGAACCGATAGGCGAGTACGCTCGATTTTTGGCCGATGTCGGCGTTGACGCGGTGATCGTTGCCGATATCGGTGCGCTGGCCGCCGTGAAAAAAGCGGCGCCGGATATTGCAGTACACATAAGCACGCAGGCCAACTGCACCAACTATATGGCGGCGAAAGTTTACGCCGATATGGGCGCACAGCGCGTTATTCCGGCACGCGAGCTTACTCTTGCCGAAATCAGTGGGCTGGCGGCCGCCAAACCTGCTCAGCTGGAGCTGGAAACATTTATCCACGGGGCAATGTGTATGTCATATTCAGGCAGATGTCTGATAAGTTCTTTTCTTACCGGGCGCAGCGCCAATCGCGGCGAATGCACGCAGCCCTGTCGCTGGTCGTATTTTCTTACCGAACAGAACCGTCCCGGCGAGTATTTTGAACTCATTGAAAGCGGCGGAGCCAGTGCGATTCTCAGCTCGCACGATCTGTGCTGCATAGATATCCTCGATGAGATCGTCTCCGCCGGGGTAGTCTCTCTCAAAATAGAGGGTCGGATGAAAACGCCGTTTTATGTGGCGGCGGTCACAAATGCCTATCGCTGTGCCTTGGATAAGACTGCCGATCAGCAGGTGCTGCGAAAAGAGCTTGATGCTGTCAGTCACCGACCGTATTCCACAGGGTTTTATCACGGACAGTTAGCCGCCGATTGCCATAATGACGGCGGCTATATTCAGAAATACAAATTCGCGGCGGTAGTGCAGAGCTGTGAAAACGGCTTTATTACCGTTGAGCAGCGCAACCGCTTTCGGCGCGGCGATGTGCTTGAGGCGGTAGTGCCCGGCGTTTTCGGTCTTTCCTTTACCGCCGACGCTATTTTTGACAGTGAGGGCCGCGCGGTGGATGCGGCGTCACACCCGCAGGAGATCATGCGGCTGACCTGTCCGCTGAAACTTTCCCCCGGTGATATACTGAGGGTAAAAACTGATATCGGAGATAACAGAAAATGAAAATGCCGGAGATACTGGCACCTGTCGGCGGGGAAGAACAACTTAAGGCCGCCGTACGCTGCGGAGCTGACGCGGTTTATCTCGGTACCGGCAGGTTCAACGCCCGCCGCAATGCCGAGAATTTCGCCGGTCTTTCCCTGCCGGCGGCGGTTGCTTACGCGCATACCTACGGCGTAAAGGTGCATGTTACCTTGAATACTCTGGTAAAAGACGATGAATTGAGCGGCGTACTCGAAGAAATCGAGTCGATCGCCGCGGCGGGCGCCGATGCCGTGATCGTGCAGGATCTTGCCGTGATGCGGCTTCTGCGTGAGCATGTGCCCGATATGCCGCTGCACGCCTCCACGCAGATGACCGTGCATAATATCGACGGTGTACGCGCCGCCGAAAGCTTGGGCTTCAGCCGGGTTGTGCTGGCCAGGGAGCTTTCTTTCAACGAAATAAAAAGCATAGCTGCGGCCTCATCGATCGAAACAGAGGTGTTTGTACACGGCGCCCACTGCATGAGCGTATCCGGCAGCTGCTATCTTTCGGCCATGCTGGGCGAACGCAGCGGCAATCGCGGCTTGTGCGCTCAGCCTTGCCGCCTGAATTTCGTCAGCGCTGAACGAGAATATGCGCTTTCGCTGAAAGATATGTCGTATATAGACCATCTTGCCGAACTGGCGGCCGCCGGTGTGACATCATTTAAGATAGAGGGGCGTATGAAGAGACCGGAATACGTCGCGGCGGCGGTCACCGCCTGTCGTGCGGCGCTGTCCGGCGGCAAGCCGGATGTTGAGACTTTGCGGGCCGTATTTTCGCGCAGCGGTTTTACCGACGGCTACTATACAGGCAGGCGCGACCTTAAAATGTTCGGTACCCGCACCGCCGCCGACGCCGAAGCTTCATCGTCGGTATTGAGCCGTATCAGACCGCTCTATCGCCGCGAAAATTCTCATATCCCCGTACGGATGACTTTTACCGCTTCACCCGGCAGGACAGCGCATTTAGAGGCCGACGACGGCAGCTTCAGCGTTGCCGCGGAAGCCGACGAGCCTACCGAGCGGGCGAAAAATGACCCCACCGGTTATGACGGTATATATGCGGCTCTCAGTAAGTGCGGCGGTACGCCCTTTACATTGGCACGTGACGGTCTTGAGGTGAAGATATACGGCGACTGCTTTCTGCCGGCGGCGCGTCTTAATGCGATGCGGCGTGATGCCTTGGGGCAGCTCTGTAAACTTAGATCGGCAGCGCGGCCGATGCCATTTGCCGCCGCCGACTCGGCGCAGACGATTTCGGCGCGGCCGGAAATACCGTCCGAACCGTCTTTGCGGCTGCGGTTTTCTTCACTTAAGCAGGCTTTTGTCTGCAACAACGCGCAATATGTTTATCTGCCGGCGGAAGAGCTGATCGGCGGCGGCGATTTTTCTGCTTTTGCCGATAAGATTATCGCCGAGCTGCCTTCGCTCGTTTTCCCTGATGATTATAACAGGCTCGATAATATATTTGCCGGGCTGCATTCTTTGGGAATAAAACATGTATCTGCCGATAATATCGGGTTGGTTTGGGCGGCGCGTACCGCCGGTTTTTGTACTCATGGCGGTTACGGACTGAACATAATGAATTCGTCGTCATTGACCGAATACGGGCACATGGGTCTTACCGACGCGCTGGCTTCTTTTGAGCTTTCATTGCCGCGCATAAAAGCTCTTCGCGGCACCGTATCGGTCGGGATGATTGCCTACGGTTATCTGCCGCTGATGAAATTTCGCTGCTGCCCCCTGCAGCAGGGCGAGGGCTGCCGCGGCTGTGCGGGCGAAGGCTTGCTGACCGACCGTCTGAAAACCGATTTTCGCGTAGTATGCCGCCGCCGGTTTTACAGTGAGATGCTCAATTCGGTACCTGTTTATATTGATAAAAAAGATCTTAACGGGCTCGGTTTCGTCGTTTTGCGTTTCACCGCGGAAAGCCGCGATATATGCGAAGAAATAACCCGAAGCTTTATAGGCGGCGCTTCTTTTGCCGGCAAGCGTACGCACGGGCTTTATCTTCGTGAAGTTAAATAGAGCGGTTATGCACCGCGGCGGCGATATGGTAATATAATAGGTAGAGGTCTGATATGTTATTTTCCAGCACTGTGTTTATCTTTGTTTTTTTAGCTCTGGTGATCGCGTTATATTACAGCTTGCAGCCCTTCGGCCGTAATTACTATCTGCTGGCGGCGAGCATTTTCTTTTATGCCTGGGGCGAGCCGGTTTTTGTGCTGGTGATGCTGGCTTCCATTGCCCTGAATTACTTTTTGGGTCTGCTTATTGACAGGCAGCACAGCGGCGGGAAGAACGCCAAGGTCTTTCTGGTGCTTGCGGTTATCGTCAATATCGGTCTTTTGTTTGTTTTTAAATATCTTAATTTCACGGTCAGCGTCATCAACGGGCTCTTCGGACATATATTATCGCAAACGAAAATTTTGCTGCCGATAGGTATATCATTTTTTACCTTTCAGGGGCTGAGCTATGTTATAGATGTCTACCGCGGCACCGCGCCGGTGCAGAAAAACCCCTTTTATGTGGCGCTGTATATTTCGTTTTTTCCTCAGCTTATCGCCGGGCCTATCGTCCGTTACAATACGGTAGCAGAACAGCTT
>CAZIQU010000172.1:0-4382 GCA_964541445.1 uncultured Lachnospiraceae bacterium
CCTCCGGCCTCTTGGTCCCGAACCAAGCGCTCTACCAAGCTGAGCCACACCCCGACACACCGTCAGAACATTCATATTATATATAAAAAAAAGCGAAATACAAACCCCTTTGCGCTAAAAATATCAGTTTTATCGGCGCAATGGCATCACAGGCACAGATAAGACTGAAACATTATGAATATATCTGCTGTGAACCGCTGAAAAGCAGCTCATTTGTCGCCGCGCAGCTGCTCCCGTATATGTAAGAAAGCTTTCTCAATATGCGGCGGCATAAGGCAAACGAAGAAACGGCATTGCTGCCGTTTCTTCCGATGTATTTTTATTCGTTAAATTCCAACATTGTCAAAAGCTTTTCCGCCGCGGCCCGCGGGAAGCCCGGATCGGGGCACCCGTCGATCAGTTTTTGCAGCAGCTCGCGGGTATTTCCGCTTTGCGGCAGCATATAACCGGACTCACGGGTTATATCTTCGGCCATGATCCGATTCGAGGCGGCAAACGCCGCAGCCAGACGTCCGTCGAGTGAAGAGGCAATACCCTCCTGCTCGCATTTGCTGCGCATAAGCGCGTCCATCGCCGCTATGACACCGGTGCTGTGCGGCTGCTGCACAGGGAGCTTCTTCGGCACCATTGAGATGGCGCCGGAGGGACACGATTCGGCACAAACGCCGCAGCCGATACACTTTTCGGTATCGATAACGCTGTTTTCCGTATCGCTGGCTCCGGTCGGGCAAACATAAAGGCAAAGGCAGTCCTTGGTACAAAGACGTATATTTCTCACCGCGTATTTATCCGCCATTATTTCGCGCCTCCTTCTATCTTCATAAATTTCCATCCCGGCACCTTGCACACCGGGCATATCGCGGGCGGCTCATCCCCTATGTACACAAAACCGCAGATAGTACATACATATACGCCCGTTTTTTCTGCCATGGCGTCGCCTTCCCTCTGATAACGCGTCATGAGCGCATCTAAAATGCGCGTCACCTTTTCGCTCCATACAAGCGCACGCAGAGCGCCGCGGTCTTTGGCGGCCGCCGCTTCGGCATGCGCAGAAGGCAGTGCCGATTGCAAGTCATTTTCTATCAGCTGCAGCAAACGCTGTTCATCGGGCTCAGACGCGCCGGCCGACCTGCGAAAGTAATCGGCAAGCTCGGTAAATAATGCCGCCTCCTCGGCTTTATACTGTTTCTCACAACCCTTGGCCAAATTGGAGCACAACACACTTGTTGCCAAGGGCGTAAGCTCACGCATATCGCCTTCAACGGCCGACGGCGCCGCAATACGAACCTCGGCAGCATCAGCGGCCGCCATAACGGCTCCATCATCATTCTGCTCTTTAAACAAAGCCTTCGGCGCACCGCACATGGGACACACCCAGCTTTCCGGCAGCTCCTCCCATTTTGTCCCGGGCGCTATACCGGCATCGGGCATGCCCTTTGCCTCATCGTATACAAAACCGCAGACTGTGCATACAAATTTTCTCATTATATGACCTCCTGCTTTGATTTTATCATTTTATATATAAAAAGAAAGAGTTATTAGGAATAATTATCAATAATTTTCTTATTCTGCCGCATATAAAAAACCGCCGGCTCTTATGCCGGCGGTAAAATCCCCATTACCGAAAAATATCAGTTTTCCAGATTTTTATCTACTTTATCCTTTATAGCCTTGATCTCGTCAAGCAGCACGCCGCTGCAGCCGTACGGCGAAAGACCGTTGCGGTCGGCATCGATAACGTCTTCGTTAAAATGAATATACCCTAAAAATTCATCGGCAGGTATTTTCGCGGCGATAAAGTCCTCGTCCTCCTTACCGCGTATCTTGTTGGCGACAACGCCTACTTTTTTCACGCCCAGCTGTGAAGCCAGACGCCGCACATTTTTATAAGTCTGCACGCTGCGGGCTCCCGGCTCGATAACCACGATAAAGGCATCCATACCGGCAGTCGTGCCGCGGCCGAGATGCTCCAGGCCTGCCTCCATATCCAATATGACCACATCATCACGGTGCAGCACCAGATCGTTGATGATCATTTTTAAAATAGTATTTTCCGGGCATACGCAGCCCCCGCCGGCGGTCTCCACGGTACCCAATACCAGAAGATTGACGCCGTTGTATTTCTTCCCGTACTTTTCGGGTATATCGTCAACCTTGGGATTTATACGGTAGTACCCGCCGGGCTGGTCGGCACCGGTACGCTCCGCGACCATTTTTTTCATCGTGCTGATCGGCGTGATTGCCTCGATTATCTCCTCGGGGAAGCCGAGAGCCATACCCAGATTCGCGTCCGGATCGGCGTCCGCAGCGATCACCTTATGTCCTTCATCGGCATACAAACGAGCCAGCGTAGCCGCTACGGTCGTCTTACCGACGCCGCCTTTTCCGGTTACTGCAATTTTCATTATCTACCTCCAATTTTTGATAACTTCGATTATTTCCTTTTCATAGCCGGGCCCGAATGTTTCCATACGCCCGACATTGCGGACATTGCTTTCCGCGCCGGACTCGTCCCCGGGAAATTCCCATATATGATAGCGCAGACCGCGATGCTCAAAATCCACACTGCCGCAGCCGTCTTCTTCCGCATAGATATATTCCTGCCCCCGCGACTCGAGGAATTCACGCAGCTTATTCAGTCCCATAAAAACGAAAGAGCACTTTTACATGGCAGCACGATGCCGGTATGCTCACGCGCTCTTTTCCTCCCGGCTTTATTTCCTATATACTATTTTACCGCGCTTTGACGAAACTGCAATGCTGACTCGCTCAATTTTACCTGCATAACAACGTTTCACGGCATATCACCTTATAAATACGATAGGCAGAGTGTTATTTGCGCTTAATATAACATAAACATTTTGCATTTTTCCGGCGTTGGGCGTATTGTTTTGTTCCCGCTGTAAAAGTGATATAATGCATAACGTTACTGATGAAAGTGAGCGATCATGCAGGAAAATCACGGCAAAATGACCGAAGGCCCCATAAGTAAAAAGATAATCAGCTTTGCGCTGCCGGTATTCTGGGGCAGTCTTTTTCAGCAGCTTTACAATGTGGTCGATTCGCTGGTGGTAGGCAATTTTATCGGCCGCAACGCTTTGGCCGCCGTCAGCTCGGCCGGCAGCTTGACATTTTTGATGGTCGGCTTCTTCAGCGGCATTTTCATGGGCGCCGGCGTGGTCATATCGCGCTACTACGGCGCCGGCCTCAAAAAACGGGTAAGTAATGCCGTCCATACAACAGTGGCTTTCGGCATCGTATCCGGGCTCTGCCTCACTCTTATAGGTACTTTTCTGTCGCCGGTCATTTTGCGGCTGATAAAGACGCCGGCGGAGGTACTGCCCGATTCGCTGACGTATTTTCGCATTTTTTTCTGTGGTTCACTGACATTTATACTTTACAATACAGCCGCCGGTATATTTCAGGCGGTGGGCGACAGCAAGCATCCGCTGTATTATCTGCTTATTTCCTCCGCAGTTAATGTTGTTCTCGATATCGTCTTTGTGGCGTTCTTCAACATGGGTATCGCCGGCGCCGCATACGCAACGGTATTATCGCAGGCGATTTCGGCAGTGCTGGCTTTCTGCCGTCTGGCGCGCGTCAACGGCGAATATCGGGTGGAAATAAAAAAAATTGGCTTTGATAAGGAAATGATCGGGCAGATATTAACCATGGGCATACCCTCCGGTCTGCAAAACTCAATAATCGCTCTGGCGAATATAGTCGTGCAGTCCAACATAAACGTATTCGGCCCGATGGCCGTTGCCGGCTGCGGGGTCTACTCTAAAATAGAAGGCTTCGGTTTCTTACCGATCACCAGCTTTACCATGGCGATGACAACTTTCATCGGACAGAATCTGGGCGCCAAAGAATATGAGAGAGCCCGTAAGGGAGCGCGCTTCGGCATACTGACATGCATGGTTTTGGCCGAAGCCGTCGGTGCCGCCATATACGTGAGCGCGCCTTATTTGGTAGCGGCGTTCAACCGCGATCCTGAGGTTATCAGATACGGCGTAATGCAGGCCCGGGTGATCACTTTATTCTACTGTTTGCTGGCTTTTTCTCACTGTGTTTCCGCCATTCTCCGCGGCGCGGGACGCTCGGTGGTGCCGCTTATAGTAATGATGAGCTTTTGGTGTGTAGTAAGGGTAACCTATATAACGATAATAATGCACTATACCGACGATATTCGCGCGGTGTTTGCCGCCTACCCGCTTACCTGGTCACTGAGCTCGATAACATTTTTGATCTATTATCTTAAAGCCGACTGGCTGCATTATTTCGACAGGAGCGCGCCGAAAAAAATATAATCACCGTTATGATTTTCTTTACGCCCACCTCTTGCATTTAACGATGATTTTCTATATAATAGCAAAGTGCTG
>CAZIQU010000173.1:0-429 GCA_964541445.1 uncultured Lachnospiraceae bacterium
ATAACACATCTGCCTACCGGCGTGGTAGTCGCATGTCAGGATGAAAAAAGTCAGATAAAAAACCGTGAAAAAGCCATGAAGGTACTGCGTTCGCGCCTGCTGGAAATGGAGATAAGAAAGCAGCAGGAAAGCATCGCCGAGGACCGCAAGAGCCAAATCGGCAGCGGCGACCGCAGCGAACGGATCAGAACATACAATTTCCCGCAGGGACGGGTGACGGATCATCGCATAAACCTTACCCTGTATAAGCTCAACGAAGTGCTTGACGGCGATCTCGATGAAATCATAGATGCCTTGATCACCTCCGACAGAGCCGAAAAAATGAAAGCCTAAAGATTTTCAAAAACACTGCCGCCGATAAATTCGCGAATTACAGAGCTGGTATATATGGCACTCTCGTCTTCGATCGGCAGGAAAAACGAAAGAATA
>CAZIQU010000173.1:439-4367 GCA_964541445.1 uncultured Lachnospiraceae bacterium
CAGTCTTTGTGCCTCATGGTAGCATGGACTGGCAGCGCTGATCTCCTTCAATGCGGGATCGGCGTATTTTTTTAATACCGAAAGCTCATAGAAGAGCGACGAGTTAAAAACAACGTCAGCCTCCGACGAAAAGGGATAGATGTTTTTTTTCTCACCGTCGGTCACCGATTGCCACATACTCATGGTTCGCTCCGCATTGTGCCCGCGGGTGTTCATATCGCGCACGATACGGCGAATAAGGCGTACATCGCTGGAAGGAATACGGTTAAAATCGTCGATATTAAGATGGGTAAGATCGTTGATATATATCTTGTATTTATTTTTCTTGGCAATACCCGGCGTCAGCTTTTCATTGAGCCCATGAATACCCTCCATTATTATCGGGCTGCCCTCGCCTACCGTAACACGTTTTGTTTCGGTCGTACGCCTGCCGGTCTTAAAATCAAACACAGGTATATCAACGCTTCCGGAAGCAATAAGTTTTTGCAGGTCGGCGTTCAAGCGCGGTATATCGATGCAGTCGATACTTTCGAGATCGATATTGCCGTTTTCATCGCGACGGCGCTTATCGGTATCGAGAAAATAATTATCAAGCTCCACGGCGGCCGGCTCCAACCCCTTTACTTTCAGGTGGGTGCGCAGTCTTTTTGACGTTGTGGTCTTGCCGGAACTGGAAGGCCCGGCGATAAGCACCAAACGAATATCATCACGCCGCGCGAATATATCGGCGGCTATCTGCTGAATGTACTGCTCATGCCTGGCTTCGGCAACGGTAATAAGCGAAGTAATGCTGCCGTCAAGTATGCGGGCGTTAAGAGAATTGACATCGCTCACACCGAGGGCTGCGCACCATTCATTATAAGATCGCAGCGCCTCGTAGAGGTTCGGCTGATCGGTGAATGCTTTCACGCTCTCACAGGCACGGCTGTCATCACCAAGCAAAATAACACCGTTGTGATAAGTGATCAGATCAAAATATTTTATCGCCCCGGTATTCGGTATCATTTTCGTATAAAAATAACCGTAATAGCCATCAAGTTCATACAAGGTCATCGTGTCTACCGGATTATTTTCGGCAAAATGCGGATTTGTTATATCGCCAATGTCTTTGCGCGTTCGCGCTTCGACAAGTGACATTTTGCGTTTATTTATGCGCATATCGGCAGCTACCAGCTCATGCATACGCGCTTTTACCGCACGGACAGCGCTCTTGCGAGGCGGGATCATGCCGTTAAGCTCACAGTAAAGGCCGCCGCCCAGCGAATAATGCGCCCGCAGCGAGACTTCGGGCAGAACATCTTTGATTGCCTTAGCAAGAATAAAAAGCAGTGTATTGTTGTATAAACGCTGACCGTCCTGGCTGTCTAAATAAATAGCCTCCACATTGTCGCCTTCTTTAACGGCATACAATGTGCTCTTCACCGAATTATTGACGAAAGCACCGCATACATATATGTCACGGGAAAAAGGCAGCTCCTTTATCAGGGTACCCGCTTCAACGGCGATCTCTTTACCTTCCAATGAAATACCGATCAATACATTCCTCCGTGTGAGCTTTTTTATATCAGTGGATCAGCTCTTTATGTAATACCTTAACGGCTTTTTTGGCCTCATCACTCTTTACCAAAACCGAGATCGTGCGGTTGGAGTCAGATGACTGGTAAACCTGAATATTCTGTGAATACAGCACCGTTACGATCTTGGCCATTACCCCCGGTACGCCGCAGATGCGGTTGCCCAATACGGTGATCTTGGAGAACCCGCCGTTGAGCTTATAGGAAAGCCCCAGCCCGGATAGTATCGCTGCCAATTTATCGCTGTCTGCGGCGGCGATGATGAAGTTTTTCCTTTCCGGAAAGATATTGATCATATCTATACTGATATTTTCATCCGCCATAGCGTTGAACATAGCGTCATCGGTATTAAGGCTGCTGAAGGCTACTTCAACCTGCGCACGTCCGTCAAGGCTGGTCACGGCGGAAAACATCCGTTCCTTACCCGCGGTGCCCGCCGAATCGGTTATCAGTGTACTGTGCCCCTTACGGGCGCTGTTCACATTAAGCACACATACATCTACGGCCGCATCCTTGGCAAACTGTACCGCCCGCGGATGAATTACCTTGGCGCCCAGCGAGGAAAGCTGGAAAACATCGTTGTAGTCTATCTCGTCCAGCAGTTCGGCGGAATCGACGACATTGGGGTCGGCCGTCATTACGCCGTCGACATCGGTATATATTTCCACACACTGAGAATTGAGCGCCGCGCCCAAAGCCGTAGCCGTAATATCGCTGCCGCCGCGCCCCAGAGTTGTTATCTCACCGGCGGCGGTTATGCCCTGAAAACCGGCCACCACCGGTATTACGCCTGCTGAAATGTACTTATGCAGTTTTTCGGTATCTATTTTAACTATATCGCTCTCGCCGAAATGCCCGTCGGTATATATTCCGGCCTGCCCGCCGTTAAGCGGCGCCGCCGCGAGCCCGGCCCGGTTAAGCTCTTCGGCCACAATAACGGCGGTGAGTATCTCGCCGCAGGAGACGATCATATCGCGGCTGCGTACATCGGTATCGCCCTCAGGCAGAAGAGCCAGAAGTGAATCGGTAGCGTACGGCGCCGGATAACGGCCCATTGCCGAGACGACAACTACCGGGCTTACCCCGTCGGCTATGGCGTTGCGAGCGTTGCTGATAATATGTTTTCTGCGTTCGGCGGAATTAACGCTGGTACCGCCGTATTTTTGGACAACTGTCTTCATTATGACCTCATCGAAATCGTATAAGTATTTAGTTTTATATTTTATATTTCCACAATGACCGTGTCAATACCGATCTTTCTGATTTTTTCCCACGGTACTTCCACATATTCGGCTTCGGAGCCGAAAAACGAACTCAGACGGCTTTTGGGGATAAGCAACGCCAGAATACGGCCGTCCTTTTCGTCGATGCGGAAATCACACATTTTCAGCGTGCCTATTTTTTCTCCCGTAGAAAAATTTATTATCGTTTTATTGCCGGATGTAAACAGCAGCATATCATTCACCCCCGTATAATATACACGGGGGTGTCGATAAATATTACCTGCTATTTTCCGCTGTGGCCGAAGCCGCCATTGCCGCGAACGGTATCATCAAGATCATCGCAAAGACGAAATGCCGCCCGCGAATAACCCGAAAACACCATCTGCGCGATCTTTTCACCGGGGCTTACCGTATAATCCTGCGCTGAAACATTCAGGAGAATCACCTTGATCTCGCCGCGGTAATCGCTGTCAATCGTACCGACGCCGTTGGCGACAACGATGCCGTATTTCAGCGTCAAGCCGCTGCGCGAACGTATTTGTGCCTCATAGCCTTCCGGCAAAGCGATAAATATTCCGGTGGGAATGAGTGCGCGCCCGCCTGCGGGGATTTGCACGCCTTCGGTTATATCGGCCTGCAGATCACATCCGGCGGAACCTGATGTCGCATACTGCGGCGAACCGAAGCGTGAAAGGCACACCATTCTGATCTCTACCTGCGGACAATCATTCATTTATTCGTCTTTTTTCCTGCGGTTATAAGGTTTGCGGTCTCTGTCATGACGGCTGTCGTGCTCGGTTCTCGGTCTCTCCGGTTTCTCCACGTAGCCCTCCGGCTTGGGCAGCATGGCCTTTCGCGAAAGATTTATGCGGCCCTGCTTGTCTATCTCCATAACCTTGACTTCGCTCTCATCGCCGATATTAACGGCGTCTTCCACTTTTTCCACACGCTCATATGCCAGCTTGGAAATATGCACCAGACCTTCCTTGCCGTTCGGCATGGAAACGAAAGCGCCTATCGGCAGAATACGGGTGACCTTGCCGGTGAATATGTCGCCTTCCTGTATATCTCTGATGATGTTCTCGATCATCTTCTTCGCTTTATCGGAGCTTTCCAGATCGGTGCCGGCAA
>CAZIQU010000174.1:0-4353 GCA_964541445.1 uncultured Lachnospiraceae bacterium
GTCGAAGAAATTATTTTATAAAAATCTTCTTTCTTTACCCCCAACTTTGACAAGGTCGGCAGATTGAGCTTTTTGCTCGTTTCCATTATCCCGGCAGACACGGCGCGCAAAAGAACATCTTTCTTATCGTATGAGTATTCTATACCCGACATCACCGAACCGATCCTGGCGTACTTGAGAGTCGTATCGATATTCGCCTCAAAAAACTGTACTCTGCGCATATTAAATAAAACACACTGATACGCTATAGCCGCCGTTATCTCGCTGTGCGGAATATTGTAAAGTCCGCCGATGGCATTCGCCAAGCCGTTGATAATTGTCAGCGAAGAATTTTCCACCCCAATACCGGAGATCATGGAAGAATAAGCCAGTTTTTCATACAGCGTGTCATCGATTTCATTTTCCTTCAGGCTTTTCAAGCAACCGTATACCGATGAAAGTCCCTCAAGCATAAATACATCGGTCAATGATGTCGACTTTACCGAGGTATAAGACTGAATTATCTGCCCGAATATATTGAAGGCCGCCAATACCGTAAGCTCCGGCGAGGCGCTGCGGTATAGGTTGGGATCGATAACGGCGATCTTCGGCATCATCGAGTCGGTTTTTAAAACCTTTTTAAACGGATTCAATGTAAAGCTGTATATCACCGCCGTTGAAGTTACCTCGCTGCCGGTCGAGGCCAGTATTGGTACGGTGATCAGAGGAATGGCACTGCCTCTGCGCGGCAGCTCACCGTTAATAAGCTCAGCAAGTGAAGTACCGGAAGCGGCCACCGCACTGACGATCTTTGCGGTATCAAGGCAGCTGCCGCCGCCGACCGCGACAATGACATCTGCAGCTCTGCCGTCTATTTGGCTGAGTATCTTTTCAATATAATCAACGGTGGGTTCGTCATATGTTTCGATGATGCTTACATTATCGCCCGCCGCCTGAGCATATTTCTCGTACGCCAACACCGCTCCGCTTTCCTTAAAAGAGCTTTTTTCCGCGAAAAAAAGGACATTTTTCCCGAATGGCTTGATTATATCGGCAAGATCATTGATTTTTCCGTTACCGAATACGATCTGATCCGGCATATTGAAGTTGAACTCGATCATATTTCACCTCTTAACTGATTATATATTATTCTTTTAAGCTATAAAAGTAAATTGCCGGTTATATTTATTCCGAAAAAAAGGGAATTGTAGTATAATGACAAAAAGTTTACCGGAGCATTCATGAAATATTACAGCACACGCGATACATCAGCTTTATATGCCTCATCTTTCTGTATTGAAAAAGGTCTGGCTGCCGACGGCGGACTATTTGTTCCGTTTTGTGATTCTTTTGACAATTATTTCATTCGCGGATTTAACCCTTACTCCGCATATAAGGAAGTTGCCGGACAAATACTATCTTATTTTTTCAGTGATTTCTCTGACACTCAGATCGCTGACTGCGTAAACAAGGCATATAATCGCGGCAACTTTGACGAAAACGGCATCGTTGCCCTGCGAACTTTTAAGGATATAAGCGTGCTCGAGCTCACTCACGGCCGTACCTGTGCGTTTAAAGATGTAGCTCTTTCCGTCCTGCCGCATCTTATAAACGCCGCCAAGGATAATCTGGGCAAGGGCGATATACGCACTCTTATAGTTACCGCTACATCCGGCGATACCGGCAAAGCGGCGCTGGAGGGCTTTCGCGATGTGCAAAACACTGAGGTGATAGTTTTCTATCCCTACGGCGGCGTTTCCGCAATACAGCTCAAGCAAATGCTTACACAGCAGGGCAATAACGTACATGCCGTAGCCGTAAAAGGTAATTTTGACGATGTGCAGACTGCGGTCAAAAATATTTTTGCCGATAAGAGCTTTAATGACGAGCTGATAAAGCGAAATATCGCGCTGTCTTCGGCAAACTCGATCAATATAGGCAGGTTGATACCGCAAATAGTCTACTATTTCACAGCCTACGGGCAGCTTGTAAAAAACGGAACAATAAAATACGGTGATAAAATAAATTTCTGTGTTCCTTCCGGTAATTTCGGCAATATACTTGCCGGTTATTACGCATGGAAAATGGGACTGAAGATTAACCGTCTTATCTGTGCTTCCAACGAGAACAATGTCCTCTATGATTTTTTTGCCGCCGGCGTATATGATATATCCGATCGCGTTTTCAGAAAAACCATTTCTCCCTCCATGGATATTTTGGTGTCAAGCAATCTGGAGCGCTTGCTTTTTGAAATATGCGGTCGCAGCGATGAGGCCCTTTCCCGCCTGATGAATTCACTGCATGATAACGGCAGATTCGCCGTTGATATAAACGGCAGAGTCAAAGAGCTGTTTTACGGCGGCTATGCCCTTGAAAGCGAGATACTGACTGCCATAAAAGACTTCTACCGTCAAAACAGCTATGTGCTTGACACGCATACGGCAGCCGGCTGCAAGGTCATGTATGATTATAAAGCCGCCACAGGCGACAAGACACATACTGTGCTGCTTTCCACCGCCAGTCCTTATAAATTCACATCAGATGTATTATACGGCCTGTGCGGCGAAAAAATTGACGATGCATCGCACGCCGCCGAAAAACTCTACCGGCTCAGCGGCGCGGAAATACCCGGGGTAATAAAAGAATTAGACATACTTGCTGAAAAAAATGAAATAATAACAGAAAAAGAAAATATGAAAAATTGCATCAGGCAGATTTTAAAGTGAGGTAAAAAATGCTTACAGTAAAAGCGCCAGCTACCACCGCCAATATTGCCGCCGGTTTCGACTGTTTCGGAATTTGTCTGGACATGAACAATACGTACACTTTCGATGATTTTGAGGATGCCATAGTCGTTAATAATTATGCCGATACGTTTCGTAATAAAGAAAATCTGGTAGTAAAAAGCTTTTTAAAGACCGCCGAGATTATGAATAAAAAAGTAAACGGTCTGAAGCTTAATATCCATACAGAAATTCCTTTAGCCCGAGGCTTGGGCAGCAGTGCTTCATGCATATCGGCAGGAGTTGCCGCCGCTTATTATTATTTTGAAAAAGAAATCGATTACAACGATGTTTTTTATATTGCGGCAATGCTTGAAGGCCATCCCGACAACGTATGCCCGAGTATTTTCGGCGGCGGATGCGTCTCATATAAGAAGGACGGCATTTTTAAGCATACCGCTTTTTCCGTGCCGGAAAAATACAAATTCATTGCCGTAATACCTAATTATGAGCTTTCCACTGAAAAAGCCCGTCAGGTGCTTCCGGAAAACTGCTCGCTGCAAGACGCCGTATTTAACATCTCCCGTGCGGCTCTCCTGGTAAAAGGATTTATTACCGATGATACTGAGCTTATACGCGACGGTCTTGACGACCGGCTTCACCAGCCCTATCGCATTCCGCTGATAAAGAACTATGAATCCGTGAGAAAAGCAGCAATGGAAAACGGAGCTTTGGGTATGTATCTAAGCGGCGCCGGCCCGACAATGATGGTTGTCGCTGACAATGAAAATGTATGCGGCGCGCTGAAAAAGAGCTTATTTGAACATAACATGGAATTTGATGTAAGACCGCTTTGTGTGAATAATCACGGGTTGGAAATAAAAGCCGAATAAAAAAGTCGATGTTTTCACATCGACTCCGGAGCGTTCACTCCTAATATATGCAAGGTGTTTTTAAGAACAATGCCGCAGCCGGCAACGAGCGCTAAGCGGGCATTTTTAATATCCCCCTCATCACAGTTCACACGGCAGGCATTATAAAAACCGTGGAACAGTGAAGCCAAATCGGTGGCGTATCTCGTCACTTTTGAAGGATCGTATTCGCAAGCGGCGGTAGTCATCTCCTTGGTAAAATCACTCATCTTATCCAACAGCGCCAATTCAGTATGTTCCTTCAGCAGAGTAAGATCCAAATCAGCCTCGTCGGCTTTGACATTACGCAGGATAGAGCATATACGGGCGTGGGCATACTGCACATAAAATACCGGATTTTCCACAGATTCCTTGATAGCCAGGTCCATATCAAAATCCAAATGAGCATTGGGATTGCTTTGGTTGAAAATAAAACGGACAGCATCGCAGCTTACGTCATCAAGAAGCACATCAAGTGTTACCGCATCCCCTCGCCTCTTGGACATTCGCACTGTTTCGTCATTTTTGACAAGATGGACCAGCTGCATAAGTACAATCTGTAATCTTTCCGGCTCTATGCCGGCGGCTTTCAAAGCCATTTTCAGTCTGTGTACATGACCGTGATGATCCGCACCCCACACATTTACGGCGAGATCGAATTTGCGTTCCGAAAGCTTATTGAGGTGATACGCGATATCGGCGGCGTAATAGGTAGGATAACCGTTAGCGCGGATGAGCAC
>CAZIQU010000175.1:0-4268 GCA_964541445.1 uncultured Lachnospiraceae bacterium
CACGTTCAGTATGGGTATGAGGGCATCGCAGATATACTGTATACCGGATGGATCGCGCTTGTTTTTCACATATGTATCTATATACTGCATCGGCCCCGGCCTAAACAGTGAAATACCGGCGATTATATCTTCAAAGGTATCCGGCTGCAGCTTCTGCATAAACTCACGCATGCCGCTGCTTTCCAACTGAAATACACCGGTTGTGTCGCCGGCGGAAATAAGCTTATAAACATTTTGATCTGTCATGGGTATCTGTCTTATATCCACAACGACATTTTGCGCATGCTTAATATTGTCCAGAGTATCCTTGATGACCGTTAAGTTACGCAGCCCCAAAAAGTCCATTTTCAGAAGCCCGAGCTCTTCAATGGTTGTCATTGTAAACTGAGTAGCCAGATTGCCGTCGTTAACATACATCGGCACATATTCGCTTACCGGTCGGTCTGATATTACCACGCCGGCCGCGTGAGTGGAGCAATGACGCGGGCAGCCCTCCAGCGCTTCACTGATTCTGATCAGCTTGGCAATCATGGGGTCTTCGTCGACCATTCGCTGCAGTTCCTTGCTTTCCTCAATAGCCGAGGCGATAGTGGTTCCCGGGCGGCCCGGTATTTCTTTGGCGACTTTATCGCATTCACCGTAACTCATGCCCAAGCTGCGTCCTACGTCCTTGACCGCCTGTCTGGCTTTGAGCGTACCGAAAGTAATTATCTGCGATACATTTTTCTCACCGTATTTTTCAATAACATACTCTATTACCCTATGCCTGTTTTCATAACAGAAGTCAACGTCAATATCAGGCATGGAAACACGGCCGGAATTCAGAAATCGCTCAAACACAAGGCTATATTTAAGCGGATCTATCTCCGTTATATTCAGCGAATAACTGACGATGCTGCCGGCGGCGCTGCCGCGGCCGGGGCCGACGGCGATATCATTATCTTTGGAATATTTGATAAAATCCCAGACAATAAGAAAATAATCGTTGAAACCCATGCTGTCGATCACGCCAAGCTCATAATCAAGTCTGTCAGTCAGCTCAGAAGTTATCGACCCGTATTTTTCCGCAAAGCCCTCCTCGCACAGTTTTCGCAGATACTGCTTGGAGGTATAGCCCTCCGGCAGCTGATATTTGGGCAGATGATAGTGACCGAACTCAATGGATACATTACACCTTTCGGCCAACTCATGAGTATTGGTGACGGCTTCCGGAATATACGAAAAAAGCTGTGCCATTTCATCTTCGCTCTTCACGTAAAACTGATCATTCGGAAAACGCATACGCTTTGGATCGTCGATAGTTGTCGCCATCTGCACACATAAAAGGACATCGTGATTTTCGGCGTCCTCTTTATATATATAATGCGAGTCATTTGTGGCGACGAGTTTAATGCCCTTCTTTTCGGCCAAAGGAATAAGATGCTCATTGACCTTTTTTTCTTCCATCAGCCCGTGATCCTGTATTTCGGCATATACGTTATTTTTGCCGAATATATCGATAAGCGTATCCAATTCGCGTTCGGCGCCTGCCAAATCGTCATTTATTATCTTCTGCGGCACTTTGCCGGCAATGCAGGCGGTAAGCGCTATTATCCCCTCGGAATATTTTCTCAGCACATCCCAATCGATGCGCGGTTTAAAGTAAAAACCGTCGATATATCCTTCGGATACTATTTTGGAAAGATTTTGATACCCCATATTATTCTCGGCCAGCAGTATCAGGTGGTAATTGTTTCTGTCCAGCTTAGCGTCCTTATCCAAGCGGGTGCGCTCGGCCATATAGACCTCACACCCCAATATCGGCTTTATACCCTGCTTAACACATTCTTTGTAAAAATCTATCACACCGAACATCACTCCGTGATCGGTGATAGCTACACTGTCCATGCCTAATTCTTTTATGCGCGCTACCAGTTTGTCGATGCGGCAAAAGCCGTCGAGCAAGGAATAAGTAGTATGCAGATGTAAATGCGTAAAATTGCTGCTCATGTTTCAGACCTCGTTGATATTATACCAAATTGCGGGAGAAGAAAAAACCGCTAAAAAAAATTGCCGGATTATTTTACATATTTCGCATTGCTGCACCGTGAGCCGATAAATCCTTGCCGCGCGCAGCGGCGAAGCCGCTTCGGCAAAGAGTCCTTTTATAATCAAGTATTTGCGCAATTCGGTTTCAAGTGAAGCGCAAATATAATATAATAGAAACAAGAATAGGTGCAGGTGCCGATATGTTTGAATCTCTCAAAGAACTGTTTACAGGCGGATTGAATTCCACAACGGTAGTATCGTTTATCGATATTTTCATTACCGCTTCCGTAATTTATATTATTCTGGACTGGATGAAGGGCACTCAGGCTCTGCAAGTCGTAAAAGGCGTCTTTGTGATACTGTTCATCACTCAGCTGAGCAGCTGGCTGGGCCTGGTAACCATAAATTATATTTTAAAAAACCTTATCACCGTCGGTCTTATTGCCGTGATCGTCATGTTCCAGCCGGAATTGCGAAGAGCGCTCGAAAAGCTCGGCAGCACAAAATTTCGCAGCTTCTTTTTAAATTTAGGCAAGAGCGAAAGATATGCCGAAAGCCAGACTGTTATCGAACAGCTCGTCAGCGCCGTCAGTGAAATGTCAAAGACAAAGACCGGCGCTCTCATCGTAATCGAGAGAGATACCCAGCTGAAGGATATTATGGATACCGGCACGCACATCGATGCAGACGTCACGAAACCGCTGCTTTTGAATTTATTCACGCCGAAAACGCCGCTGCATGACGGCGCGGTGATAATCAGCAGCGCCGATATGCGCCTGAAGGCCGCCGGATGCCTGTTGCCTCTGACGCAAAACCGCAGCCTGCGCCAGGAGATCGGCACGCGCCACCGCTCGGCTATCGGTATGAGCGAGCATTCGGACGCGTTTGTCGTTATTGTATCGGAGGAGACCGGTGTTATATCTTATGCTACAAACGGTAAGCTATCACGGTTTCTTGATACGAAAACGCTCACTAACCTGTTGAGCGAGATATTCTGTCCTCAGGAATCCAAGCAGATCTGGGGAGGGAAAAAGCAATGAAGCTGAAAAAACTGACCAAAGATAAAATTTTTCGGGCGCTGTTTTCGCTGATGCTCGCCTTTATATTGTGGGGCATAGCTTCAAGCGACTCCAACCCTACCGTCACATCACGCTACTCGGGCATAAAGGTAGAGTATATAAACCTTACCGAAGGGCTTACCGTTGACTCCATAGAAGAAACAGTAGATGTAAAGCTGACAGGCACCAATCTGCAGATGAACAAGGTACGCAAGAGCGATCTGCGGGCCATAGTTGATCTCGCCGATATAGATCAAGAAGGCAGCTATACCATGGAGGTGACGATAACAGGCACTCCCGACAATGTGAGCGTATCGGAAATATCCGTTAAATATGTTTTAGTCGTCGTAAGCAAAATAACCAGTGATAAATTTGATATAGAAGTCGAAACTGCCGGTTCGGTGCCATCGGGTTATGTACTCTTGGATCTCACGACCCAAACTGACGAAGTTAAAGCGACCGGAAGCGCCGCCAAGACCGTGGATATAGACAGAGTATACGGCATTTTGGATATCGGCAGCATGACCTCCGATTTTTCCATTGACGTACCGCTGAAAGCCTATGACGGCATGGGCAATGAAATAGAGGATATTCAACTGGAGCCGGCGGTTGTTACCGTAGAAGGAACAATCGGCATCACCAAAAAAGTAACCGTAAACCCGCAGGTGCACGGCAGCTGCACAGACGGATTTAAAGTAAAAAGTTATGCATGCACACCGCAGACCGTTACGATCGGCGGACGTCAGTCGATAATCAATAACATCAGCGAGATATTGACGGAGTCTGTTGATGTCAGCGGCCGATCCGAATCATTTCAAAAAACAGTACAGCTGGCATCAAGCAATGATTATATTCTCCTTTCAGATACCTCTGTCACGGTAAATGTGGAGATCGTCGGTTATTCAGTCAGCACATATACGATACTGTTACCGGTTTTTCAGATGTGATCGCCGGCATTACTGCTAATGACATCAGTGCATCAATAGATCTGCAGGACCTTACCGAAGGAACTCATTCCGTGCCGCTCACCATCACGTTGCCGGAAGGCGTATCACTGCAGAATCAATCCATAAACAGCGTAGATATCATTCTGACGCAGAATTAGGACATTATGAAATATATCGCCGCGGATGTAAAAATAAAAATAGAGGAACTTGACGGCACAGGAGTCAGAGAAGCGGT
>CAZIQU010000176.1:0-4214 GCA_964541445.1 uncultured Lachnospiraceae bacterium
TTCTTCTCGGTGCGCGGATTGGGATGCGGTATTGCCGAAAGCAGGCTCTTGGTATAAGGATGTACCGGATGCGCAAATATCTCCTGCGTCGTGCCTGTTTCCAGCAAATGCCCGAGATGCAGCACGCCCACCCGCTGCGATATATATTTTACCATTGATAAATCATGCGCGATAAACAGGTAAGCCGTCTGAGTTTCAGCCTGCAGATCTTTCATCAGATTTACTACCTGCGCCTGAATGGATACATCGAGAGCGCTGATGCACTCATCGGCGATGATAAGCTTCGGGTCCATAATCAAAGCCCGGGCGATGCCTACACGCTGACGCTGACCGCCGCTGAACTGGTGCGGATATCTTTCGGCGTGTTCCGGCGCAAGACCGACCTTCGCGAGAATATCGGCGACTTTGTCGTGCCTTTCCGCCCGAGTTGAATAAAGATGATGCACATCGAGCCCCTCGGCGATGATATCCCCTACCTTTTTACGCGGATTAAGACAAGCCATCGGGTCCTGAAATATCATCTGCATTTCCGTGCGCAGCTTCTCGTTGACATCGGCGGAAAGGCCGCCGGAAATATCCATACCGTCAAAAACGATCTTGCCTGCCGTCGGGTCATACAGGCGGATAATGCTGCGGCCGATCGTGCTTTTGCCGCTGCCCGACTCGCCCACCAAACCGTAGGTCTCACCGGGGTATATTACGAAATCAACGCCGTCCACGGCTTTGACTGTATATTTGCGGTTTATCTTAAAATACTGTCTGAGTCCTTTTACTTCCAAAAGCGGCTTTGCCGTATTTACGGTCATCTTATTGCACCTCCCGCTTCATACGCTCTATGCGTTTCTTCAGTTCAGCGGGCATTTCCACCTTAGGAGCCCGCGGATCAAGCAGCCAGCTGGCGGCATAATGCGTATCGTTTATCTTAAACATCGGCGGCTCTTTACGTTCGTCGATATTCAGCGCGTAAATATTACGCGGGGCAAAAGGATCGCCGTTGACTTTATGCAGCAGGTTCGGCGGTGAACCGGGAATAGTATAAAGACGGTCGTCCTCGGTGTCCAGATCGGGCATTGCCGAAAGCAGCCCCCATGTGTAAGGATGCCGCGGGACAAAGAATATCTCGTCGATCGTACCCTTTTCCACTATTCGTCCCGCGTACATAACGCTGACGTAATCAGCCACCTTAGCGACCACGCCCAAATCATGAGTAATATATACGACGCTGATACCGCGCTCTGCCTGTACCTTTTTGATCAGCTCAAGTATCTTAGCCTGAATGGTAACATCAAGGGCGGTCGTCGGCTCATCGCAGATAAGAAGCTCGGGGTCGCACGCCAGTGCGATAGCGATAACTACCCTCTGGCGCATACCGCCGGAAAGCTGGTGCGGATACTGCTTCATGTGCTTTTCCGGTTCGGGTATACCTACCTCATCCAAAAGCTGTACCGCCTTGCGGTAAGCTTCATCTTTAGGGGTTTTATAGTGCCATATCATACCTTCGGTGATCTGTCGGCCCACCGGCATAGTCGGGTCAAGGCTGGTCATCGGGTCTTGAAAGATCATCGCCACGCGCTTGCCGTTTATATGGCGGCGCATATCTTTTTTGGAGAGCTTAAGCAGATCGACCGTGACCTTCTCGCCGCTTTTTCGCGTATATGAAAACATTATCGTACCGCTCTCCACGGTGCTGTTGTGCGCCAAAATGCCCATGGCTGCTTTCATTGTTACCGATTTGCCGCTGCCGGACTCACCCACTACCGCCAGAGTTTCACCCTTATACAAATCAAGATCAACTCCGCGTATCGCTTTGACATTACCGGCCGTAGTTTTAAATGTGATGGCAAGGTCTCTTATTTCCAGTATTTTTTCACGTTCGGTTTTATCCATATACCCCACCTCACATTTCCTTCAATTTCGGGTCAAAAGCTTCACGCAACCCGTCCGCCAGCATATTGAAGCAGAGCATGAGCAGCGCCAATATGATTATCGGCGGCAATATCTGATAAGGGTGCGTGGTGAAGCTGTTGAACGCGTCACTGATAAGGCTGCCCAGGCTGCACATCGGCACCGGTATGCCTAAGCCTACAAAGCTTAAAAAGGCCTCAGTGAATATTGCCGTAGGTATGCTGAACATCAGCTGCGTGATAATCTGACCGATTATATTCGGCAGTATCTCGCGGAAGATTATAAAGAAGTCCTTGGCGCCAAGAGTGCGGCTGGCCAATACAAATTCCTGTTCCTTGAGCTTAAGCATTTCTGCCCGGGCTATTCGGCTCATGCCTATCCATTCCGTTATCATCAGCGCAAATACTATGGTGATAAAACCGCGCGGCAATACCAGCATAAGCAGCGTAACGATGACAAGGCGCGGAATACCGTTGATTATTTCGGCAAAACGCTGCATGATACTGTCAACACGGCCGCCGAAATAACCGCTGATCAGCCCGTAGCTCATACCGAGCAGCATATCTATCACCGCGGCGACCAGAGCGATGCCCAGCGATATACGCGTGCCTTCCCAGACGCGCGTCCAGATATCACGCCCCAAAACATCGGAACCGAACCAGTAATAAACATCGTCGGCGTCGGTTGCCTGGTATTGGTTGATGATCTTCACTCCCGAGGTGGTATTCATTTTTTCCTCGCCGTCAAATATGCCCAGCTTTTCAATACCGGGTATGCGCGGCGCGAAATTTTTCTGCGCCAGGTTCTGCGCGGAATAGGTGTATGATGTCATACCGGGGCCGAAAGCGGCAAGCAGAATGATTATCACCACGATGACCAGCGATACCACCGCGCCTTTATTGGCGAAGAAACGCTTGCGGACCTCGGTCCAAAAGCTTTGGCTGGCAAAATTAGCATCGATTTTCGTTGCCTCGGCATCGCCGCGCAGTGCGAAATCATCGTCTTTGAAAACATATTTTTCTTCGCATTCAGCTGCTGCCGCTGTTACTGTTGCTTTTCGCATATCAGTCCGCCTCCTTTGCCAAACGAATTCTCGGATCGATAACGCCGTAGAGGATATCGACGACGAGCATTATGCCGATATACATGGCGCTGTAAATAAAACTGAGGGCGATTACCACATTATAGTCGTTCGACTGTATAGCCGTGACCAGCAGCTGCCCGACGCCGGGTATGGAGAATATTTTCTCTACCACAAGGCTTCCTGTCATCAAATCGACGATCAGCGGCGCCAGCACGGTAATAATGGGTATCAGGGCGTTGCGCATCGCGTGGCGCATTATAAGAGGCGCTCCGCTTATGCCTTTGCTTTCAGCCAGCAGCATATAGTCGCTGTCCAGCACCTCAAGCATCTCGGTGCGGGTAAAACGCGCAATAGAAGCCAGCGTAAAGAGGGAAAGAGCGATGCTCGGCATGACAATGCTGGCAAACGGAGTCTTTGCCGAATACAGCATAGGCAGCCAACTGAGCTTGAAGCCCAGCGTATAGCTGAGAGCAAGCGCAAAAACGTAGCTCGGTATAGAAACGCCGATAACGGAAATGACCGTACACAGACTGTCCCAGAATGTATTATGATTAAGCGCCGCCGCCACACCGAGCAGCAAGCCCACAACAGCGCCCAAGCCTACCGCCATGCCGCCGAGCCTTATGCTTACCGGCAGCCGGCTTTTGATAAGCTGACTGATCGGGGTATTTTTGCTGATGTTGTAGCTGACGCCGAAATCTCCTTTTAGTATGTTCAGCACGTATTTGCCGAACTGGACTATTACGGGCTTATCCAACCCGTATTTTATGTTGAGAGAAGTACGCTGATCGTCGGAAAGCTTCTCATCGTTGAACGGAGAACCGGGCATAAGCTGTAACAGAATAAAAAGTACCAGTGTTATGGCCAAAAGCGTAAACACCGATATAAGGAGCCGCTTCACTATGTATTTTCTCACTGCGGTACCTTCTTTCGTAAAAAATGGTCTTCTCGCCTCCGCGGCGAAAAATCATAAAATGCCGCGCTGCGGCTCCGTTACCGGAGCCGCGGCGCGGCGATATCCTGCCGGACGCAGGTCGGAATACCGACTAATTCTTTACCGTATTCTTGTAAACGCGGTTAAGTGCGCACGGATGGAATTCAATGCCGCTGACATTCGCTTTGATCATGTTGGCGTTGCACTGAGTATAGATCGGGAATATGACCGCTTCCTGCATCACGATTGCTTCGGCGTTTTTCAAAGCGGTCCAGCGTCCCTCGGCATTTG
>CAZIQU010000177.1:0-3639 GCA_964541445.1 uncultured Lachnospiraceae bacterium
ACCGTGCAGCCGAAGCCGATGAGCATAGGCACAATACTGCGCCCGGAAAGACCGATGCGGCGCAGCAATTTATCGGTGATAAAGGCGATACGCGCCATATAACCGGTATCTTCCAAAAGAGAAAGAAAGAAAAAAAGCGTAACGATTATCGGCAGAAAGCTCAGCACGCTGCCGACGCCGGCAAAGATACCGTCGATAATAAGGCTGTGCACTACCGGGTTTATGCCGTAGGCGGTCAAGCCCCGATCGACAAGCGCGGTAAATATGTCGATAAGCAGCGCCAGCTTGTCGGAAAGAAAGCTGCCGATAACACCGAAGGTAAGATAAAACACGAGAAACATCGCCAGCACAAAAACCGGCAGCGCCGTATATTTGCCGGTGAGCAGTTTATCGATAGCCACGCTGCGTTTATGCAGGCTGCTTTCCTGCGGCTTGACTACGCATTTGGCCACAGCATTTTCAATAAAGGTATAGCGCATATCCGCCATAGCGGCGTCGCGGTCCAGCCCGGCGGAGTCCTCCATCTCCTTGATGCTGTGCTCAAGCAGTTCCTTTTCGTTTTCGTTCAAGCCCAGAGCCTGCGTCATCGGCACATCGCCCTCGATGAGCTTTACCGAGCAAAATCGCGCCGGAGCGCTTATCTTTTGGGCGTGATCCTCGATAAGATGATATACGGCGTGTATGCAGCGATGCACCGGGCCTTTATCGCAGAAATCCACACGCTTCGGCAGAATTTTATTTTCGGCCGTCTCCACAGCCCTGTCCATCAGCTCACTCACGCCCTCGCCCTTCGCGGCGCTTATCGGCACCACCGGCACGCCCAGCTCTGCCGAAAGCGCTTTTACGTCAATGTAGCCCTCGTTCTCCCTTATCTCGTCCATCATATTCAGAGCTACCACCGTCGGCACCCGCAGCTCCAAAAGCTGCAGCGTCAGGTATAGGTTGCGCTCTATATTGGTAGCGTCTACCACATTGATGACCGCATCGGGGTGTGAATCGAGTATGTAATCACGCGTGACCAGCTCCTCACCGGTATAGGCACGCAGCGAATATATACCGGGCAGATCGACCGCCGTACAGTTTTTGCGCCCTCTTATGTCACCGCTTTTTTCTTCCACGGTAACTCCCGGGAAATTGCCCACATGCTGGTTTGAGCCGGTCAGCGCGTTGAAAAGCGTTGTTTTACCGCAGTTTTGATTGCCTGCCAATGCGAATATCATAATGTTTCTTCCTTTTCCACGGCTATGTTATGCGCCTCGGAAAGACGCAGTGTCACACTGTAGCCGCGCAGCGATATCTCCACAGGGTCACCCAGCGGAGCGGCCTTGCACATGCACACGCGCGTATGCGGTATCAGCCCCATATCAAGCAGGCGCAGCCGCAGCTGCCCGGCGCCGCCGACCTTTGTGATAATGCCGGCCTCACCCGGTTTAAGTTCGTCTAATGTCATATTTCCCCCATAAGTTAGGTTAGCCTAACTAATAAATTTAGCATAACACGGCGCGATTGTCAATAGAAGAAGAAAAACCGTATTTTTTTCTTCTTTATGCTATAATGTAAACATAATAAAAACGGAAGCGACACGATGATAATCAAAGAAGCAGCCGAAATGTATCTGGAAACCATTCTTGTGCTTACCGAGCGCAACGGCACGGCCCGAGCCGTCGATATCGCCGCGGAAATGGGTTATTCCAAACCAACGGTAAGTGAACAAATGAAGAAATTCCGTGAGGCCGGTCTGATAACGACTGACAGCGAGGGGCATATCGGGCTTACCGATGAAGCCAGAGCCATAGCCGAAAAAACATATGAACGCCATAACGTGATAGCGCGTATATTTTTGGATATAGGCGTCGATGAGGAGACCGCCTACCGCGATGCCTGCCGGGTAGAGCACTATATCAGCGATACGACATTTGCCTGCATGAAAAAGCATTTTGCCGCAGGCGATAAATAAAGACAGGCGGCCGCCCATTGCTTCGGCGGCCGCCTGTCTTCAGCAAAGTTTTTATTCCACATCCTGCAAAGCGTCATACCCTACTTCGCCGGTACGTACCTTAACGGCATCTTCCACATCGTAAACGAATATTTTACCGTCGCCGATATGCCCGGTGTACAACACCTTTTTCGCCGTATCGATGACCGTCTGCACCGGTATTTTGCATACCACGATTTCCACGCATATTTTTGGCAGCAGATCCGCCTCCACTGCGACGCCGCGGTAATATTCCTGTTTGCCCTTCTGCATGCCGCAGCCCAAAACATTTGTCACGGTCATGCCGGTGATGCCGATATCGATAAGAGCCTTCTTCAGCTCCTCAAACCGCGCCTGCTTGGTGATAATCTCCACCTTGCTTATCTTTACGCCGCCGGCGGTGCTCATGCCGCCGGTCTTTTTGTATTCCACAGGTACGGCCTCGCTTTCATTCGCGCTGCCATCTGTTATTGCCGCGGCGACCGAGCCTGAAACAGCAACCGGCGCATTCACCGATATAGCCGGCATAAAGTCGGCGTAAGCGGAAAGCAGCCCATGCTCCGCCACGTCCAATCCGCCGATCTCTTCGGCGGCTTCGCAGCGCAGCCCGATAGTCTTCTTCAGCAAACCGAAAAGCAGGAACGAACAAATACCTATCCACGCACAAACGGAGACGACGCCCAGGCACTGCACGCCCAGCAAACGGAAGCCGTGACCGTAAAACAGCCCTTCACTTTCAGAAAACAGACCTACTAAAATCGTACCTAACGCGCCGTTGACAAAGTGTACACCCACAGCGCCGACCGGATCGTCTATTTTGAGCTTTTTTTCGATAAACTCAATGCCGAACACAACCGCAAATCCGGCGATGATACCGGTTATCGCCGCACCGGCCGGTGTAAAAGCGTCACAGCCGGCGGTAACGGCTACCAGCCCGGCCAAAGTGCCGTTGAGCGTCATCGAAACATCAGGCTTTTTATATCTCAGCCAGGTGATTATCATTACGGTAACGGTGGCGACTGCCGCCGCCAGATTGGTGGTAACGAATATTTTACCCATGGAAGCCAGCGTCGCGTCGCCCTCGGCTGCCACAGTGGAACCGCCGTTAAAGCCGAACCAGCAGAACCAAAGAATAAATACGCCCAGTGCGCCCAAAGTTATGCTGTGGCCCAATATCGCTTTGGGCTTGCCGTTCTCGTCAAATTTACCGATTCTCGGTCCGAGCATTTTAGCGCCGATCAAAGCGGCAAGACCGCCGGCCATATGCACGGCGCACGAACCGGCGAAATCATGAAAGCCCATTTGTGCCAGCCAGCCGCCACCCCATATCCAATGGCCGGAGACCGGATATATCAGAGCGGAGATTACCGCGCTGTAAATGCAGTAAGAGATGAATTTTGTTCTCTCGGCCATAGCGCCGGAGACGATAGTCGCCGTAGTGGCGCAGAAAACGGTCTGAAAGATAAAGTAAGCGTAAAACGGTACGCCCTCCGGCAATATCGACGCATAATCACCGCCGGTAAAAAAATCTATGCCGCCGAAGAAGGCGCCAGTACCGGCGAACATGATGCCGAAGCCGATCACCCAATAAAGCGGCGCTCCTATCGAAAAATCCATCAGATTTTTCATGATGATGTTGCCGGCATTTTTCGCGCGGGTAAAGC
>CAZIQU010000177.1:3656-4185 GCA_964541445.1 uncultured Lachnospiraceae bacterium
ATGAATACATTGTTGTTTTTTCCTTTCATAAATAAAATAAAAGGGATGCACCCCTTTACAGAGGGGCACGTCCTTGTGCTGAGGAGATAATATATGTAAAATGCAGTTTGCGCATTCTACCCGTATTAGGGCGGCGACTATACCGAAAACAGTATTTCGCCGTATGTGGGATAGGGCCAGTATTCGGCCGCTGTGACCGTTTCCGCCTTGTCGACAGCGCTTCGCAGCTGCGCCATGGCCTTGATGACATCAGATGCGGTGAAGTCGGCTTTTTTGAGCGTATCCGCGATACCGCTGAGCTTCACAAGTGCCTGCGAAAGAGCTTTTTCCTTTTCGGCCGCCTCCGCGGCAAGCTCGGTAAGCCCGGCGCAAACGCCGCGCGCGGCATCTGTGCCGGTATCAAAGCCGGCGGTCTTCTTGGCGGCCAAGCCCTCCGCCAGCTTACCAGTGTAGGCGTACATGGCCGGCAGCAGCTTGCGCTCGGCCATCTCGCACATGGCTGCGGCTTCTATGGATATCGTTTTGACGT
>CAZIQU010000178.1:0-4151 GCA_964541445.1 uncultured Lachnospiraceae bacterium
AAAATTCGGCTTTATCCCCGGGCTTCAGCTCAATTCGGCCATTGCCGTTATCAAAGCCATATCCATGACCATAGTCACATCCGAATACCGCGCCCACGATTTTCCCGGATTCCGTCTTGTAATTTTCAAACCATATCTTATCCCAAAACAGCGGATCAATATTTTCGACATTCATAAATCGACTGCCATCCTGCACCGTCTCAAAAGTATTGCTGTTTTTTCTGATCGGCTCAAATATGGAAAATCCGATTCTCAAGATATATTTTTGTTCCATACATCTAACTCCTTTATATTTCGCCCGCGAACAAGTCTTAACTATGCAAGATATCGGGATTTGTCGTTCTGCAAAGTTATAATTATCTCAACTGTTTTGATTATGTTATACAACACAGCCTCATAACCGTCAAACAACCGCAATTACCCTGTAATCAGATTGAGTTTCTCATTTGCGAAGGTAATAATAATCCCGCCTGCCAAAGTCAGGAACAGATTGGCTCTTTGGCTTTGGTCGTGACTTTTAAGGGATATAATTGTTGCGATATATGCGCGATAAACATAAGCTCGGTCTTGCCGCCGCACAAGCAGTCACTAAAGGAGCAGCCCGGCCAGCCGGCCGCTTGCCCATGCCCATTGCAGGTTGTAGCCGCCGCAGTCGCCGTCTATATCCAGCACCTCGCCGGCTGCGTAAAGACCCGGCACCAGAAGGCTTTGCATAGTTTGCGGATCGAATTCCGCAGTGCGGATACCTCCTGCCGTTACCTGAGCCGCCTCAAAACCTAAGGTTCTTTCTACATTGAGTGTAAAATCTTTGCAGGCGGCGGCTATTCGCGAAATGTCGCTCTCCCGCAGCTTGCCGACCGGCGTGACCAGGTCATAACCGGCATATTGCAGAACCGTGCGGCCGATACGGTTATGAAGCAGGCCGACCATAAAATTTTCCGTTGTCAGATGCGTCATTGTTTCGCGGCGGGTCTCTAAAATACGCTGTACTTCTTTCTGCGAAAAATTACGGAGCAGATCGATATGCAGGGTAAGCTCGCCCTTTGCCGTCGATACCGCCCGGGAAATATCGAAAACCGCCGGTCCGCTGACGCCGTAATCGGTAAACTGTATTTCGCCCGTGCTGACGGCGAGTTCTTCCGTGCCGCGGCATAATGCCGCCTTACCGTCAGCGCGGACGCCTTTGAGTGAACGCACATATTTATTATCGGTTTTAATCTGTACCAGCGCCGGATAAAGCTTTGTCGCTGTATGCCCCAGACTTTGCAGCAGCTCATAGCCGCTTTTGCCGCCTCCCGCTTTGCCGCCGGCCATGCCGCCGCAGCAGATAATCATCTTGTCGCTCATAACGGCAGTATCGGCCGAATACAGCGAAAAACCTTTCGGTCTGTTTTTTTTGACGGAGACGACTTCAAATTCCGTGCGAACCTTTACGCCGGCCTCTTCGGCGGCAAACCGCAGAACATCGACGACGCTGCCGGCCTGATCGGAAAGCGGGTAGATGCGTCCGCTGTCCTCGGTTACGGTCAGCAAACCCAATTCTTTAAAAAAACGCAGTGTCGCTTCGGTGTCAAAACGCTGCAGCACGGTTTCTGCGAAAGCGGTATCATGTCCGTGATAAAATTCGGCCGAAAGGCGCGAGTTGGCAAGATTACAGCGGCCGTTGCCCGTGACCGCCAGTTTTTTCCCTACGCGTGTCTGGCGCTCCAGCAGATATACTTCATATCCGCCGCGGGCCGCGGTCAGTGCCGCTGTCAAACCCGAAGCTCCGCCGCCGACAACGGCCACGGTCATTTTTTCTTCTTTCGGCATATCTCGCGGTCACTCCTTATTTGTATTTGCCGCTCTCTATGTATCTTTAGCGGCAATTCCGCCGCATCAGCGGCAGTTATTATTTATATATTATAGTATGTGATTGAGGCGCTGCATCAAAGCTTTACGCAAATAATTCCGCCGAAAATACGCCGCTTCGGTATGCTGCGGCCGCTTTCGGCCGATGCCCGGCCGCGCGTTCCGTAAGGAAATCACCGTAAACCATCAGTATCGCGCGAATTTTGCCGTAATAACTTGTATTTTGTTGCTGTCTATACTATAACTATTATGCAGATTGACTGCAAATATGGTATGATTGCGATGTGGTATCGGCAAGTCTTTTAAATAAACAGCACCCGCGGCAGTGAAGATTGCGGGGCATAGCCGGCCTCATCAAAACGCGGGCAGACGCGAAGATCATTGTGACCGTATCTGCCTTGATAAAAAACAGAAAAGCACGGCGGCAGTGATGCCGCTTCGCAAAGCCATAGGGCCATGATGAATGAGATTGGCAGCCGGCTGCGTCATCATAAAGCAAAAGCCGCTGTCAGCAGGCGGTCATTCTTTTGAAGTATATGTGTCGCATGTCGCGCCATACGAAATGAAAGCGTTCCTCAGGCAGCAGACTGCCTCGCCGTTTTGCGCCGGCATAAGGATGTGACCCGTATGATCTTTCAAAAGAAAACAGAAGAAAACTCCCAAAACCCCGCCGCCGCTTTACGCAGGAAGCCCGATAAGATAGTCGCGGCCACCGTCCTGTCACTGCTGGCTGCCGTTATCATCGTCAGCGTCTTGTTCAGTGGGCTGATCGGCAGTTATCGCCGCAACACCGCGAAGGAAAGCACCGCACACCTGACGGAGATCAACCAGGAGCTGCGGCTGTATGTTGAAACTAAAATCGGCGAATACTGGAATGCCGCGCGCAGCATTGCCGCCGGCCTTCGTGCTGCCGATATCGGTGATGATGTCATGCTGGATTATCTTGCAAGCCAGCGGGATATTTACGGCATGTCCGATATAACGCTCTTTACCCGCAGCGGCTATGCCGTCAATGCGGATGGCCGCGTCCTTGCCAATGATATTGCTTCTGAGCTGGTCGCCGCTATCAGCGAAAGCGGTGAATGTCTGTCTATCAAAGAGTCGACCGTTGTTTACACTGTTGCGGTAGATACAGATGCGCTGTATCACGGCTCGAATATCGTTGCCGTATCGGTAGAACAAAATCTCAGCTCATTCTTGGACAACATGGGTATTTCCTCTTTTGGCGGTGCCGGTCTTTTGTACCTGACTGATAATGACGGTGTGGTCATAAGCAAACTGACGCGCTCTGAATCCGTCAATGTATTTAACTTGATTGCTCTGCTGGAAAACAGCACGATTCAGCCTCTGTCTGATGCAGCGGACTCTGTGGACAGCCTGCTTACCTGCGAGGATTGCGATGTTTTCCTGCGCAAAACGGATACAGGTGAAGAACCGCGGCCAAACACTCTTTGGCCACAAGTGCACGTATGTTATTTAGCATAAATCCGCCGTTTTTTCGGTATTGCTGTTTGTGTAAAAATGTGAGGTATTTATGCGGTAAAAAGAAATGTGCGGTAAAAAGTGCGGTACAAAAAATAGTCATATCATCATAAATCTAAGGCTTGTTCACCTATAGGCTCTATAACTACTTGAATACGTTCTGCTCCACTTATCGGATCGTTGACTATCTGACTGAAAGAAGGTGGGTGATCATGGAAAATTGTTGCATATAAAAACCAATGATATCGATTTTGATACCGGTATTCTAAGGATCACCGGTGCGTACAACCGAAAGGGAGAAGAAACGCAGGGCAAGAACAATAATGCGATTCGTGAGGTTGTGTTATCAGATGAGGCAATGAATGTTGTAAGAGAGCAGCTTGCACACCGGCACGATTCGGAATATCTCTTCCCGGATCCCTACGGTGTGCCAGCAAAAGAATCGACCGTTTATAAGCATTGGTCACGACTTTTGCGGGACAATGGTATAGAGCATATATCATTATATGAACTCCGGCACACATTTGTTTCCAGTGCAGAAGATAGCGGGATGCCGATGAGTGTGTTGCAGAGCATGATTGGACACTCATCTAAAATGGATACAAACAGGCATTATGGGCACAAAACAAGCCACACAAATGATGTTGCAAAAGAATATGCAGATAAGATGTATAAATAGAAATGTGGTAAAAAGTGTGGTATTTTATAAATAATGTTAGTAAAAAGTGTTTATATAAGCCAATAGAAAATGGTGCGGGCGACAGGACTTTGAAAAATAAGAAATGCACATACGGAGAGAACGGACGCGGCAAGCTTGC
>CAZIQU010000179.1:0-4134 GCA_964541445.1 uncultured Lachnospiraceae bacterium
GCAAAAAGCGCAGCCTCATCGCCGCCGACTCCGGCACGTATTTCAACGATAACGTTTTTCTCATCGTTGGGGTCTTTTGGCAGCAGCAGTACCTTCAGATCTTCTTCGGCCTGTGTTAGCTGCTCGTTCAATTCCGCCGTATCCTCATGCAGCAGCTGTTTGAAGTCATCATCGGGGCCGTCCTCAAGCAGCAGCTTATTGTCGGCTATCCGTCGTGTTATATCGGCATATTCGTCGTACTTCAGCACAATCGGTTCAAGGTCGGCGCGTTCTTTCATTATCGTTTTGAATTTTTCCTGATCGGAGATCACCTCCGGTTTGGAGACCTCTTCGGTCAGTGCATTGAATTTTTCTTTTATTCCAGCCAGTTTTTCCAGCATATTACTACTCTCTTTCGCGGCATCAAATCCGAATAATCATTATATATTATACAAGTGTCATCTGCAACCGTTCAGACCCTTTTTTTGAGCCGCACATCCTCATCGTGCATGCCTATTCCCGTAAAATTGCCGAATACGCGTGATATTATGCGTTCGCCGTATTTATCGCGCAGCTCCTCGACAGTCAGATTGGTGGAGATAAGCATGGCTCTTTGCGCCGTGAGCCTTTCATTGATAACATTAAACAGCTGCATCTCCGAATAATCGGTCTGCCTTTCCGTTCCCAGGTCGTCTATCACCAGCAGGTCAGCCGCGTACACCGATTCGGTAAATGTGCCGTCCTCACCGCCGTATGAATCCTTGCCGATTCTGTCAATAAGCGAATAGGCGGTGGTATACAGCACGCTGTAGCCCTCATCTATCAACGCCTTGGCTACGCAATGTGTAAGAAAAGTTTTGCCGGTGCCGGTACGCCCCAGAATAAGCAGGTTGTCATTGCTGTCGGCAAAACGCGAGGCGAAGTCCTCGCATTTTTTCCTGGCCCGACGCATTATCTCGCGCGGTGTCGCTCCGCTCGCCTGCGGTTTATCGGAAAAAAGCTTTTCATCAAAGGCGGCAAAATTGTCGCGGCTCAAAACGCTGCCGATATTGCTTTGCGCGTAACTCTCCTCGACGACAAATTTTTTCAGGCAGCGGCAAATCTCGCCGTCGGCGTAACCGGTATCGGCGCATGCGCGGCAGCGCGGCGAATATTCGATATCGCTTTTCGTATAGCCATTGGCAGCCAGAAGCTCCTCGGCTTCCTTTTCTGTTCGCTCTGATTGCTCATCGGCCTGCTGCGGTGTTATTTCTCCCCGCATACATTGCAGCGATATTCTGTCCATACGGCGGTAAAGTTCATTCAACTGCGGCAGCTCGTGTATTATTTTTTCTTTTTTGAGCGCAAAGGCCGCTTTGCGGGCGCTGACCGCCGCGTCATATTTCTTTTTTGTCTCTGACGCTATCTTCATTCCTGCTCACTTTCGCCGAACAGCGCCTGCTCCAGCGCGCCCACGTCATAATTATGCTCGTCCCTAAGCCGTGTTTTTTTCGCGCCGGCAGCAGCGCGTATGCTCTTGGCCTGCGGTGCGCTTTCACCGTTATGCCAGGCGGTAAGGATCGAATCGACATATTTGAGGCTCGGCTTATCCGTTTTGACGGTTTCGTCGCAGGCTTTTTTTACGGTATCCATATCAAATTCGTATTCGGCGAACCATTTCTTTATCAGCTTGTTTTCCGGCTCCGACGGTGAACGGAAAAGCCCGAGATATGACATTATCTCTTTGTTTTGCCTGTAATTGGCTCGGCGTTTCTCTATATAGCGGCTGGCCTGGTCGTAGGTCGTGATGCCTTCGTCATGAAAATTGTCTGCTACTGCCGACCAATAGCTTATATTACGGCCGCCTTCGCGCTCCAGTGAATAATCAATCAGCAGCGTTACGGTCTGCTCGGTAAATTTGTAATCTTCCAGCCAACCCAATATTATCTCGTGTTCGCTGATATTGAGCGGCCGCGAAAGTTTGTTTTCGATGCCGGCAAACATTTCCTGTATCTTGCGGCTGGTCGGCCGTTTGCTTTTTTTGCCTCGTCGCTGTATTATCGGCATACCGAAAAGCAGCGGTGTTATGTTGAGAAAATCCACACTGTTGTCTTCGTTTATATAGACGATACCCTCTTCCTGCCAGTAGCGCCAGGCGGCCTCCACATCAGCCTCGCTTATTTTCAGCGCTCCGGCAATATCCGCGTCGGCAGGAAAAGCATCTTCGCCGGAAAAACAGTATTTAAGACCGTACAGGTAGACACGAACATTATCGCCACTCGCCTTGGGCATAAAGTGATTTATAAAGGCATTGCTGACGAAAGTCACGCCCATATCGTCATTTTCATTGATGTTTTTGAAACGCTTCATTGCAAACTCCGTAAAATCTGATATTAAATTATAGCATAATGGCCCACGGTGTTGTAAAATAAAATATAACTTTACGGGAGAAATGCATGCCCAGACAAATATTTAAAAAAGGCGATAGAATAAACGATATTTTCATTCTGAAAAAGTTCGATATCAGGCAGTCGAAGAACGGTAATCCGTATGCCGATGTGACACTGTCCGACAGGAACGGCGATTATACGGCAAAAATGTGGGATGTGGCTGCGGTGTCCTGCGATTTCGCGCCGGGTGATTTCGTTGCCGTGGAGGCAACGGCGCAGTCTTATAACGACAGTCTGCAGTTTATCATCGCCAAAATAGAGCCTCAGCCTGTACCGGATGAAGAGAAGGTGAGCGAACTGGTGGAATGCGCGCCCTATCCGCCGGAAAAAATGTATGCCAAGATCATTTCCATAGTCAATGACATGGAAAATGAGGATATAAAGAAGATCACCTATGCCATGCTCGAAGAAAACAAGCAGGCGCTTATGTATTATCCCGCGGCCAAGAGCTTCCATCACGCCGTGAAGGGCGGGCTTATCTACCATACATATACAATGATGCGTGCGGCATCGGTGCTTACGGAGATATATACATTTCTGAACCGCGATTTGGTCTATGCCGGTGTGGCGCTGCATGATATGGGCAAAATAAAGGAAATCACCAGCACATTGTACGGTTCGGCCGGTGAATATTCTCAGGAAGGCAAGCTTCTCGGGCATATCACCATCGGCATATGCGATATCGACCGTAAGGCGGCGGAGCTGAATATCGACCCGGAAGTGACGCTGCTGCTTAAACACATGGTTTTGTCTCATCATTTCTATCCGGAATTCGGCAGTCCCGTGGCGCCGATGACCGCGGAAGCGGAGCTGCTGCATCATCTTGATGTGATAGATTCACGGATGAATCAATTTGAAAAGACACTGGCGGCAACGCCGGCGGGAGAGTTTTCGGATAAGGTTTGGATACTCGATAAACGTTCGGTGTACAACACAAATTTGGAGGCCGATAACAGCGCCTCGGAGGAGAATGAATGAAGCTCTTTACCTTTCAGAACATTTTAGGCATTATTTTGGTAGTATTGGCGGTATCAAACGTATCTTACCTGTTTAAAAAATGCAAGTCGCTCGGTGAGATGACCGTGCCCGCGCTCAAGGGGTTTAAATATTTCGATAAAACTCAGCTTATACTGCTGTTTTTCGCTTCTGTATTGATTGCCATGTCGCTGATAAGCACTTCCATTTCCTCGGATAATCTTATTTTTTACATTACGGTGAGCATAGCGGCGCTTTCGTTTGTGATCGTGGCGGTGCGCATGGCGTTCATCGCCCCCGGCTTCTATAAAAACGGCGTGGCTACCGGCTCCGGCATCCTGCTGTATACCGAGATTAAACAGTACGAAACGCTGCCTAAGAAAAACGACAGCGCGCTGCGCATTGTTTTTAACCGCGGCGGCTTTCTTTCCGGCGGTTCGTTCGTGTATGTTCCGGCGGAGGCGCAGCCCGAAGTTAAAGCTCTGCTCAAAAAGAAGATGAAGTTTAAGGGCTGAAGCGTGATCCGCGCTGCAGTCGGGTTGCCGGCTTTTATGTGCGTCGGCGCGGATACCTAATATCAAATCAGCTGATTTTGCTGCCCGTAATATCTCCGAAGCCGTCATGCCGGTAAGATGCTGACAGGCTTCGGTTTTTTATACCCATAGCGGTTGTCGCGCGCTATTACTTTGGATATTTGAAAGATTTGTCGTATTTATTTGATATTATCTGCCGAAAATAAAGCCGGTGGATC
>CAZIQU010000180.1:0-4131 GCA_964541445.1 uncultured Lachnospiraceae bacterium
TTATTCACGCGCTTCCTTAAAGAGCATCTGATCGAACAGCGTATTGCTGAAGCCCTCCTGAAAATCAAGCTCGATGTGTCTGGCGTTTTTCTGTACTTTCAGGCACTTTTTAACGCTGGCCTTATCAAGCAGAAACATCTGCACGCCCGTACCGGCGCCGTTGCCTATGCTGCGTACCGGTACGCCCTCGATGCGCGGGAACAGGCCGATGCGCTGCGCGTTTTCGACATCAAGGTAGTTACCGAAAGCACCGGCCAGACATATCTCCGTCAATTCATGCGGATCAATGCCGTAGACCTTCAGCAGCGTCACACAACCGGCGGCGATGGCGCCTTTGGCTTTCTGCACCTCGCGAACATCCATTTGCGTAAAGTAAACATTTACATCACCGGCGCTTACCAAAAATGCCTTTACGCCGCTTTCCAGCGTGACGATACGCTCGGTTACCGCATTCTCGCCGAATTTTTTGGTATATTCCTCGGCGCTGAGCATCTTGCCGCGCTTATTGATTAAGCCGGTGCGGGCCATTTCGCCCAGTATATCGATTATGCCGCTGCCGCAGATACCGGTGGCGGGCACATCACCGATAACATCGAGATAAATGCTGCCGTCGTCGTTGATCTTAAAATGCTGCAGCGCGCCTTCCGCCGCGCGCATGCCGCAGGAAAGACCGGCGCCCTCCAATGCCGGGCCGCAGGCCGTAGAGGCGATAACGCAGTTTTCATCGTTGCCGACTGCCAGCTCGCCGTTAGTACCCAAATCGAGCGTCAGGCGCAGCTTGTCGTCATCGGGCAGCCCGATAAGCACGGCAGTGGTATCGGCGCCCACAAAGCCGCCCAGCAGCGGCAGAAAAGTGACGACACATTCGGGATTAAGATCGAGCGGCGTATCCTCCGCGCGCAGATCAACCTCAGCGTGCGTGGTGCTGACAAAAGGAGCACGGCCCAAATTGCCGGGGTAAAGCCCCAAAAACAAGTGCTGCATGGTCGAATTGCCGCAGAACACGGCATGGTATATCTTGTTTGTATCTATACCGTCACGTTCACGCGCCTGCTTCAAAAGGCTGTTTACCGTATCGCATACCTTATGGCGCATGACCTCCGTGCCGTCCTCATTATCTATACAGTAGCCGATACGGCTGATAACATCGGCGCCCAGCGTAGTCTGCTCATTCAGCGAAGAATAGATATTTATCTGCTTGGCTTCCTTCATATCATACAGATAAGCGGCGACCGTGGTGGAACCGATATCTACCGCCAGACCGTACATCTCGTCGTTATCGGTATTAACATCGATTATTTTATCGTCAAAGATGACGAAATAGAAATCACGGTCATCCTTATGCACCTGAGCGTTAAACGAGAGCTTCTTCAGCGCCGGATAGGTGATCTTCAGCTTATACTGATCATATATTCTTTCCATAAAGCTTGAGCAATGGCCCGGCTCGATGTCGCTGCCCTTCACATGCAGAAACTCAAGCTGCGGGTTGATATTGCAGTGCAGGTCCGAATTACTGGTAAGCACATTCACCTTGCGGTTGGCGCGGTTGAATATACGCAGCACATCAATATCTTCTTTAAGCTCGTATCGGCAGGAAAGGACCGTCTTTTCCACACCGGCCTCTGCAATCTCCACTGTGCATTTGCCGCATTTGCCGTTGCCGCCGCAGACAAGATCCTGAGAATACCCCGCCGCCTCGCAGACATCGGAAAGCCGCGCGCCGCTTTCGGCCTCATACACTTTATCGTCGAATTTAAAATTTACCTTTATTTTTGCCAATATAGAAATACCTCCGTTGTTTTGCCGGCGTGCCATGCGCACGCTAACATTTTTATTATAATTCCAAACTTTTGAAAAGTAAAGCGGTCTTGTTATGACAAACAACACTCTGCGGCCCTTCTTCGCCTCTGCTCGCTTGATAAATTCAAAATACACCTCTTTTCCGAATTCAAATTTTTGTAAATGGCTTTACCTTTTTACGGATAATATTGTATAATCAATATATCTGGCGGTATGAAAAAAATCAATCACACCGCGTTACTATTTATACTACGGAGGAAAAAATTCAATGATCATCATCGGTGAAAAAATCAACGGAGCCATCCCGTCCGTTAAAACGGCAATTGCCGAGAGAAATGCAGAGCTCATCAAAAAAAGAGCGATAGCTCAGACGGAAGCCGGAGCAACATTTCTTGACTGTGCCCCCAGCACTGAGTCCGACAAAGAATATGACGCCATGGTATGGCTCATCAACACCATTCAGGAAGTTTCCGAGACGCCGTTGTGCATAGACAGCCCCAACGCGCTGCTGCTCAAGCGTATTTTTGAGGAGGGTCTGGTAAATAAGCCCGGCATGCTCAATTCGGTCAACGAAGAAGGCACCAAATGCGAAACGCTGTTCCCGCTTATCGCCGGAACGGACTGGGAAGTGGTAGGCCTTACCTGCGATCAGGACGGCATCCCCATGGATGTGCAGAAGAAAGTTGACATCGCCAAGCGCATGATTGATAAAGCCGCCAAATACGGCGTAGACGTAAGCAAGTTCCACATCGACCCGTGCGTTATGGCTCTTTCCACCGCCGCGACCGCAATGATCGACTTTGAGAACTGCATCATCAAGATCAAGGAATATGCGCCTACGGTAAAGATCACCGGCGCCATCAGCAATATTTCTTTTGATATGCCGGTAAGAAAGATCATCAATCAGAACTGCATGAGCATGGCCATCAGAACCGGTCTCGATTCCGCCATTATGGATCCGTGCGACCGCGACATGATCGGCACCATTTATGCGGCTGAAGCTCTGGCCATGAAGGACAAGAGCGGCCGTAAGTACAACAGAGCCTATCGCGCCGGCAAATTCGGCACGATAAAATAGTTTTTTCATAACAGCGGGGCGCGTACTGCGCCCCGTGCCGGCATTGCCGGCTTACCAGAGTAGGCAAAAACGCGTAAAGTTGCACAGGATGGGACGTTGCCTGTGACCGAAGGATATATATAATCTGCGATGTTTTTGCCGCTTCCGCTGATTATTAAAATTTAATATTTCAATAGTTTGCGGGTTATTACTTGATATTTCAGGAGAAATCATTGATGAGTAATGAAAGCTCCAAAACAAAAAAAATAAGCACCAACAGACTTGTCGCGGCAGCACTTTTCGCCGCGCTTTCCCTTGCAGTAAAACCTTTTGAGATATATCTTCTGCCGGTGGCGCGCGTCAATTTCGTCGGCGTACCCATAATCATGGCCGGCATCATACTCGGCCCCGTCTGGGGCGGAGCAGTGGGCTTTGTCGCCGATGTAGCCGGCTATCTGCTTATGGATAAAACCGGTATGGCGATAAACCCCATACTTACACTTGCCAACATAATGCTCGGTGTCATTCCCGGGCTGGTATTTCATTTAAAAAAGAGCAAATCGGTAAAAAAATCCGCCTACGCGGCTATGGACATGGTCAGCTACATAGTCCTTTTGGCACTGGCGGCACTGCTCATGTTCACCGAAGGCTCGCTTAAGCTCGAGGGCGGCGCGCTCAGCGTACTCAGTCCTTCAAGCGGCGAATGGTCCGTCGTACCCTGGCTGTATATCATAATCATCGGCGCGGGCTTTGTGCTTTACTCGGTCGCCTTGATATTTTTATTTCGCAAACGCTCTTCCGACGAAAAAGAATCCACCACACTGGCCGGTATCCTTTTCGCTGTGACCGGGGCGATCATTATCGGCGATATAATCATCAGCGGGTTGGGGCTGGCGGTCATGTACGGCTGGCCGATGTCACTGATGCTCATCGTCAGAATAATCAAAGGCTTTGTTATAATACCCGTATATACGCTGCTTTGCTCGGTGATCTATAAGGCGGCGAAGCATTTCAAGTTCTGAGCGTATAACGGCGCCGCGGCGCCGATTATAATGATCCAAAAATTCGGAGGTAAAATATGGGATATGCACAAAAATCGTGTATCGACTTTGTAGCGGAGACCTTTTCCAAAGCACCCGTTCCCGGCGGCGGCGGTGTTTCCGCGCTGGCAGGAGCACTGGGTACGGCTTTGGGCGGCATGGTCTGCAATCTTACTGCCGGCAAAAAAAACTATGCGCAGTATGAGGACGACATACAGAGAATAATGAAAGAGG
>CAZIQU010000181.1:0-4124 GCA_964541445.1 uncultured Lachnospiraceae bacterium
TATACACTCCGGGCAGATACAGCGCGTTGAAGAAAGCAAACATGACAAAAACAAGCCCGTAAAACGCGGCGTTAGCCTCAATGCCGACGGTATTGCCGGCAGCATTGGGATTGATGTATGCCCCTAAAACAGCAAAGGGCACGGAAACCGCCATCTGCGCCGTCTCAAGAACGGCCACAGTCAGGCAGCGTGCTTTGACGACATCGGTCTTTTTAATGGGCAGCACTGCCGTATAGACCGCATCGTTATTTTCGCGGCCGGTAAGAAAAATAAAAAACACCGCCAGACACATATAGGCAAACGCCACATAATAAGGGTAAGCGGGAATGAGCAGCATCAGACCGAACGCCAAAAATATGTAACAGGTAGGATGAAGCGCCAGTTTGAATTCTTTATATAATAACTGTTTCATTTTCAGTTCCTTTCAAAGTAGACCATTATATCATCGATGGTGGCCTTCTGTATCTCGCAGCTTCCTGCCAGCGCCAAGTCTTCCCGGTGTATAAGCGCAGTGAAGCCGAACATGTTGGTCTTGCAGCCGATCAGCTTTTCTTTAAGCGCCTCGCTCAGTGCTCCGGCGCCGCCGCTCACCAAACGGTAATTATCCAGCAGAACATCTTTTTCTTCACTGGCAACGATGCGCCCCTGCTTGATATATGTTATGTAATCGGCGCATTTTTGCAGGTCCGCAGTGATCTGCGTTGAAAAAAGGATACTGCGCGTACCGTCTTCGATTATCTGTTGAAAAATATCCGTTATTTCCTCGCGTGAAACCGGATCGAGCCCGCTTGTCGGCTCGTCAAGTATCAGCAGACGCGCCTGATGCGAAAGAGCCATTGCCAACGCGAATTTGACCTTCATCCCCTCGGAAAGCTCGCTGATCTTTTTATTTTCGTCCAAATCGAACTTACGCAGATACTCACGGTAAACGCCGTCATCCCACCCGGGATAGAAACGGCTTGTCACCGAGGCTATGGTTTTCAGCCTTTTCTGTCGGTAATAGCTGATGCCGCCGCACATAAAACCAATCTGATTTTTGCACCACAGCTCGTTTGCGGCAAAATCCTTACCGCATATTTCCACACTGCCGCCGTCGGGATGCACCAGACCCAAAATGCTTTTCAGCGTAGTGGTTTTTCCGGCGCCGTTTCGCCCGATAAAGCCCATGATATAGCCTTCTTCAAGAGAAAAAGAAACACCGTCGAGCTTAAATTTTTCATAATTCTTTGTTAAGTCACTGACTTTCAGAATTGCCATTTTTCGCCTTTCAAATTGTGTATATCGTATATGCACAATATAACACCATAAATAATCGCAGTCAATAGGCGCGGCATTTATTTTTTATTTTTTGCGTTTCTTTTTTCATCGGCAAGGATATCAGCCGCCTTATTCTCCATCTGCGCCCGATACTTCTTGCCTACCTCCAAACCCGAAAGGAACACGCCGCCGCGAACTACCGCCTGCGAGCCGTACCTGCGGCGCAGCTCATCTACGGTTTTATCGGCAAGGCGAGCCTGCTCATTGCGCTCATCCGTAAACATAGAGACCTGCTCACCTTCATTAAATGAAAGATTTATTAATGAAATACCCAATAAACGCAAAGGCGTGCGCGCGTCCCAAAGCTCGCTCAGCAAAGCCGCAGCTTTGGCGAATATTTCCGAAGTCACATCAGTCGCACGGATAAAACGCCCTTGATGAGAGCGGTCGGCAAAATCAGAGCCGCGAAGTGACACGGCCAAGCCTCCGGCCTTGGCGCCGTCCGCACGCATACGCGCGGCAACGCTGTCAGCCAGCGCCAACAGCACTTTTTCTGCCTGATACATATCGGTTATGTCATCTTCGGAAGTAACGGAGATGCTATATCCTTTTGAGCGCTCGGCTGCCGCCACCGGCGAATCGTCAATGCCGCGCGCATAAGCTATCAGCTGCCTGCCGAATTTTCCGCCCAGTAGCCGACATATTTTTTTCTCATCGGCTTTTGCCAGATCGCCCACGGTTTTTATGCCGACCCCATTCAGCTTATCGGCGCTGGCTTTACCGACAGAAAACAGCTCGCCTACCGGCAGCGGCCACATTTTTCGTTCGATATCAGCGGCAAATATCGTATGTATTTTATCCGGCTTCTCAAGCTCGCCGGCCATTTTCGCTAAAATTTTGTTCGGGCCGATGCCTATATTCACCGTAAAGCCCAGCTCATCGCGGATCCTGTTTTTGATCTCGGCTGCCGCTGAAAAATAATCGGCGTAAAGGCGTTCCGTTCCCGTCATATCCAAAAAAATCTCATCAATCGAATACTTTTCCGTTACCGGCGTATAGGCGCGGCAAATATCCATAAAAGCGCGGGAGCATTTTTCATACAGACGGAAATCGGGCTTGACGATGATCAGCTCCGGGCACTTACGCAGCGCCATTGCCACCGGCTCGCCGGTAGTAACGCCGTATTGTTTAGCCGGTATGGATTTCGCCAAAATTATTCCCGTGCGCTTGTCGCGGTCACCGCCGATTGCCGCGGGGACAAGCCGCAGATCGGGTTTACCGGCGGCTACGCGGCGGGCAGCCTCCCAAGAGAGGAAAGCACTGTTTACATCAACATGAAAGATCAGCCGCTGCATGATTTTTTTCTTCCTTTACGCTGCCGCGATATTCGAACATACGCTCTATTATAGCATCTTTTCACTGCAAACACACCTGCCTGACACGGCAAACGTATTTTTTGCCGGTATATGCATAAATAAGCCCGCCGCGAAAGATGTTTTTCGCGCAACATGTGGTATAATAGCCGATATTATTTATTTCGGGGGAAAACATGAAAATTGCCGTAGTCACCGGCGCCTCATCGGGCATGGGCCGCGATTTTGTAACAGCGCTGGATATAAACGATACATACGACGAGATATGGGTTATAGCCCGCCGTGAAGAAAAACTGCGAGAGCTGTGCGGGCAGACGCGGGCGACAATAAGAGTAACGGCGCTCGACCTCACCGATGAGAGTGCCTTAAAAACATACGCCGAAATGCTTGCGGATATAAAGCCGGAGGTGGCCGTGCTGGTAAACGCCGCCGGTTTCGGCAAATTCAATTATTTCACCGATGTACCCCTGCCGGCATACGAGAGCATGGTGGAGCTGAATGTGAAAGCATTGATGAGCATGACATATCTGACTTTGCCGTATATGCGCGCCGGCGCGGAAATATATATGCTGGGTTCGATGTCGGCGTTTCAGCCTGTGCCGTATATAAATATATACGGCGCCACAAAGGCTTTTGTCGTCAGTTTTTCGCGCGCCCTCAACCGTGAGCTGAAGCAGCGCGGCATAAAAGTTATGGCGGTTTGCCCGTTATGGGTAAAAACGGAATTTTTCGACACCGCCGTCAGTGACGATTCGGTAACATATTACAACTCTTACTGCGAATCAGCGGATGTCGTCAGACAGGCGGTAAACGATATGCGCCGCGGTAAGGACGTATCAGTTTACGGGCTAACCGCCAAATTTCAGCGGTTCATGTGTAAGCTGCTGCCGCACAGGCTGATAATGGAAATATGGATGAAGCAGCAAAAACATTCGTAAAACATATATTTGCCGGCTGCACGGAAAAACTAAGCAGCTGAAATAAAGAAGCTCGGCAGACTGCCGCGCTTCTTTATTTTTCGCCGAGCTTATTTTCCATTTTATCCATCAAAAGAGCCGCCAGCAGCCCGACGGCAAAGAAGAGAAAATAAATGCTGCAGTTAAGCAGACTGTAATCTGCCGACAATGGCACGATAGCGATAACAGAGGCGGCCACTATACCCAAAAGAGCGTGAAATACCTGGGAATGGTATTTCCCTATCAAAAAATTGACCAGCCTTGACAAGAGTATGACCACCGCCGCGATACCGGCGACAAACGGCAGCAGCACCGGCAGAGAAAGCGCGGCGATGCCGGCGGTAAGCGGCTCATACAAGCCGAGATAGATCATAAACGGCGATGCCGACATACCGGGTACGATCAGCCCGATACCCCACAGCACCCCGCAGAAAAGCCACCAGAACACATTCGGCACGATCGAGAGTGCGCCGCCGCGACCCAGCAGAAACATCCAGCAGAGAAAGCCGACGAAGAAAACGGCAAACAGACACCACGA
>CAZIQU010000182.1:0-4077 GCA_964541445.1 uncultured Lachnospiraceae bacterium
TGTTGAACTGAACCAAATCCCAAAGGTTTCCGTACAAGTCCTCGAAGACGGCTACAATACCGTAGTCAGCTTCTTTAGGGGCACGGGTAAAATGTATTCCCAAGTCAAGCATTTCGTTATAGTCGCGCCAAAAATCATCCGTACCCAAAAAGAGAAATACGCGTCCACCTGCTTGATTCCCAATAAAAGATTCTTGCACAGGCTTTGATGCGCGAGCAAGCAGGATGGTTGTACCATTAGAGCCCGGTGGCGCTATAACAACCCAACGCTTATCTTGCTCTGGCTGATAGGTATCCTCAATCAGTGTAAAATGAAGTTTATTTGTATAAAAATCAATGGCTTCATCGTAGTCTTTTACAACCAAGGCAATATGTACTATAGATTGAATTATAGGGGTCATCCTTTCAACTTCTAATTTAGCGAGTGAAGGTTATGCTCATGATCATACTAAAAATAAAACAGGTCTTCAAATTGTTTATCCAATGCAATACAGAGAACAAGTGCTAATTTTGCGGTTGGATTAAATTGCCCGGTTTCAATGGAGCTTATCGTGTTGCGGGAAACGCCGACCATTTCAGCCAGCTGAGTCTGAGAAAGCTTTCTCTGCGCCCTCGCTTCCTTCAACCTGTTTTTTAGAATCAATTCATCGTTCATCTAACAGCACTCATTAGTTCAAAAATGTAGCCGAAACCGAATAAAGCGAAAAGCAAAATGGAAATAATTGCGAGAACGAGTTTTTTATTGTATCTAAGCTTAAAGTACTGCCAGGCGTTTAAAACGCTCATCATTCCAAAGTCCACCGTCCAGCAAGCCCAGTTAATTGTTTTTGTTATGTTCCAGTCTAAAACAGAAATAACCATACACAAAACCGCACCTGTTATTGCCGCTACTCGGCTTGCACGGTTTATTGCTTCAATTTCTGCCATGTCCTTATTCTTGTTTTCTTTGCGGCTTTTCTCTAATATTTCTTCTTTATTCACGACAATATCTCCTTGCCAAGTTTTATTGTCACGATTATAACATTGCAAAGTTTACTTGTCAATAAGTTTTGCAAAGTTTTATTTGCATTTATTATCTGATCAACAGTGAAGATAATATAAACAATCTTCAAGACAAGGTCACGCCATGTCAAACCATATTAATCCGCTCTGTTTCTTTTGTGTGCCTATAAAATTTATTCTGCCGTGTTGTCAGGGCCGTCAGATGACGCGTCTATACCGTCTTCGGTAAGCGTCTCAAAACGGTGATAAGCCTTGTGCGTTTCCGGATTGAGCTGTCTTATCTGCAGATATTCTTCCACACTGACGAAAGCGTAGCCCTGCTGCTGTAATATGTCGATCGCGGCCAGTGCGCCGTCAACGCTGGTATCGTACAAATCGTGCATTAAGACCACAGCGCCGTCCTGAGCATTTTCAACAATGGCGTCACATACTTTTTGGGCGTCCCGGCTCTCCCAGTCGCGCGTGTCCACGCTCCAAAGAACAAATACCATATCCGCCGCGGCCTCGACCTCATCGTTCACACTGCCGTAAGGCGGCCGAATAAATACCGGCACGGTGTTGTCGTCTATCTGCGCTACCAGCGCGTTTGTTTCGTTTATCTCGTTCAGTACATCGGTTAGGCTCATCTTGCAGAAGTCGTTGTGGCTGTATCCGTGTATACCGATGGTGTTGCCGTTGTCGTATTCAAATCTCACGGTGTCACTGAATCGCCCCACGCGGCTGCCGACTAAAAAGAATGTCGCTCTGGCATTGCGTTCGATCAGCCCCTCCACCAGTCGTTTGCTGGTATCCCCGTTGGGACCGTCGTCAAATGTGAGTATTATCAGTTTTTTATCGATAAACTGGCTCAGATCGCGCCGCCGCCAGCTGCCGCCGGCTACCCATGAGGGTTCCTCGTCATCATCCGGTTCTTCTTCGCCGTTTTCTTCATCGATGGGGGTAATCACATCGTTTTGCATCGCCGGTTTCAGATATGCGTTCATATCGGCATAGCCTATGTAAATAGTATGCTCCTTGCCGTCGGAAATGTTTTCGGGCGAAAAGGTAATTTTCACCCATTCGTCGCTGAAAACAATATTCTGAATATCATAGGCGGCGATAATATCATTCAGACCCTGTTTTCGCAGCTCATCGCCGCATTTTTGTGACAGGTAAGTTATTGCCGCGTTTTGGTCGGCAAAAATATCGCTCAACTCGACCACGCTGCCGGAGGCAATGTCGTAATAAAGAGTGTAATCGGCGCGTCGGTAACCGCCGTCGCCCAGATACTCATAAGCCACCATATGAAGCGAGTAAAAATCTTTATATGTGTATATTTCCGAAGAAATATTAAGGTAAAGCGTTTCATCTCCGCCTGCCTGTGATACATTGGCGGCGAAATCCTTTTTTTCCTCTCTGATGATATCCGCCACCGTGCCCGCGGCTTTCTTCATCGAGAATTGCGGATATTCTATTTTTTCAGAATAGTTGTCACCCTCATCCATCTCATTGCGCATTTCATATGTAAGCGGGCCTTTCTCTTTTGCCCGTGATGCCAACACGAACAGTATCGCCGCCGCCGTGACGATTACAGCCGCGAAGATGAGGAATTTTTTTCGGACTTTTGTTTTCATTTTGCTATCAACTCCGCCTTCTATTGTACATCAGCAACTGCCGCTGCCGAAGCGATACTTCCATTAGTTATATATTAAAAGCTGCAAACGGAAATATGCCGTCAGATAATGTCGGCAAAATAAAAAACCTCTTTCCGCGCGGGAAAGAGGTTTTGATAGTTTACCGTTTAGAAAAGTGCTGAGAAAACGAGAGAAACCACCGTCATCAGTTTGATGAGAATATTGAGCGAAGGACCGGATGTATCTTTGAACGGATCGCCGACGGTATCGCCGACAACGGCCGCTTTGTGAGCCTCGCTGCCTTTGCCGCCGTGTGCGCCGCTTTCGATATACTTCTTGGCGTTATCCCAAGCTCCGCCGGCGTTGGACATATAGATGGCCATCAGCACGCCGCAGACCAGCGCTCCGGCAAGAAGACCGGCCAGCGCCGCCGCACCGAGAGTAAGTCCAACGGCTAAGGGCGCTACTATGGCGATGATGCCGGGCAGCAGCATTTCTTTAAGCGCGGACTGTGTGGAGATAGATACGCACTTGGCGTAATCGGGTTTATCGGTACCCTGCATGATACCGGGCTTGGCGTGAAACTGTCTTCTTACTTCCTCGATCATCTGATTGGCAGCCTTGCCGACGGCGCTCATTGTAAGTGAGCTGAAAAGGTAAGGCAGCAGCGTGCCGATAAAGAGACCCACCAATACCTTCGGCTGCATTATCGACATCATATTGTCGGTGAGACCGACCGCCTGAGCGTAAGAAGCGAAAAGCGCCAACGCCGTCAGTGCCGCCGAGCCGATGGCAAAGCCTTTGCCGATGGCAGCGGTAGTGTTGCCTACGCTGTCCAGCTTATCGGTAATTTCGCGCACCTCTTCGGGCAGCTCACTCATTTCCGCTATGCCTCCGGCATTGTCGGCGACCGGGCCGTAAGCGTCCACGGCGATGGTCATGCCGGATATCGAGAGCATTCCTACCGCCGAGAGAGCTATGCCGTAAAGGCCGCCGCCGAGGTAGTAGGAAACCAAAATGGCTACACATATGAGCAATATCGGGAAAACCGTTGAGAGCATACCTACCGAAAGACCGGTGATAATGGTCGTAGCCGCGCCGGTTTCCGACTGTTCGGCGATATTTTTAACATATTTATAACGGTCGGAGGTGTATATCTCCGTAAGCTTGCCGATAAGTATGCCGACGATAAGACCGGATAATATACCGAAGAAATATTTGGTATCGCCGAGCATGTATTTGGTAAGGAAAAACGAAGCGACGATTACGATCACGCCGCTGACGTACGTGCCGGAATTAAGAGCTTTATGCGGATCGGCACCGTTGCTTGACTGAACGATCGCCGAGCCCAATATAGAAGCCAGTATGCCGATGGCGGATAGCACCAGCGGGAAAACAACGGCGTTTGTCGAGATAGCGAAGCCTAAAGTGATGGCGGAAATGATCGCGCCCACATAGGACTC
>CAZIQU010000183.1:0-3349 GCA_964541445.1 uncultured Lachnospiraceae bacterium
TTCCCTCCTATTTGATCATTGTACCGATCTTCTCTCCGCACACCGCCTTCAGAATATTTTCTGCCGGCAGCAGCGGGAAAACCAGCACAGGTATGTCATTATCCATACACATGGCGCTGGCAGTCGTATCGATGACCTTCAGTTTTTTATCAATAATTTCCAGATGAGTCAGTTCATCAAATTTAACGGCGTTGGCATTTATTTTGGGGTCCGAATCATATACACCGTCGATGTTTTTGGCGGAAAGGATAACTTCCGCATCGATCTCTGCCGCCCGCAGTGATGCGGCTGTATCGGTGGAGAAAAACGGACTGCCGGTACCGGCGGCGAATATCACCGTGATACCTTTCTCTAAATGGTGTATCGCCCGCCGCCTTATATAAGGTTCGCATATCTCGTTCATAGCAATGGCGGACTGCACCCGTACCTCAATACCGGCGCGTTCCAAAGCATCCTGCAGCGCCAGCGCATTGATGACGGTAGCCAGCATGCCCATATAATCGGCCGTGGCTCTGTCCATACCGTAGCCGGTACGCCCGCGCCAAAAGTTACCGCCGCCGACCACTATGGCCGTTTCCACACCCAGCTCCGTCAGTTTTTTTATACCGGCGCTCACCTCATCAAGCGTTTCATTATCTATGCCGAAATGTTTATCTCCGGCAAGTGCCTCACCGCTCATTTTCAATAGTACCCTTTTATAAACCGGCTGCATGCTTCCTCCGTGATGTCTTTTTTATGATTATAGCAAAGAGCGGCAGCGATGTCAAAAATACCTAAACTTATAATGATAAATACAACTGCCATACTCTTTTATTTATAGGCCGAGCCGTCACCGGCGATAAATACCGCTCGGTCTACTATTTTACCGCTGATCGTATCATAGGCAAAAACGCATATGCCGGCATCGCGGCGGGTATATTCAGCGGCGCCGAGCCTCAAGCTGCATACCGCGGCGTTATCGCTATCGGCTGTAACGGTCATAGCCACACCGTTCAGCCCCGCCGCCGCGGCGACATCCGCGGTGAGAGTGCCGTCACCTACCGACTCATAAAGTGCTTCACCGCCGCGATAGATGCCGATAAAGGTGCTGCCGGCGATATCATCGGCCGTCAGCGTACCGCCGATAAGCGCTGTTTCCGCGAATTTGCCGGCGTTGATCTCGCCTATATCACCCTGCGTAAAAATAATAAATACATAGTCCTCATCGGCAGCCGCCCGCATGTAAGAGTCATAATAGATACAGTCCGTCAGATCATAGTCGGCAGCGGTATATATCATACTCCATACCTCCTTATTGACAGAAAGAATCGTCTCAATATCGGTATACACATTGGGCACGGCCTGATTTGAGCCGCGTATATCGGCGATATCCTGAGTGGAAACCGCTTTCGCATTGTAATCGGTAGAGGAACTGCGCAGCTGCGGCACCAGTATATTCACATTGCCGTTGTCAATCTGCGTCTGAATGATTTCCTCACGCCGATTCACCTCGATCTTGGTAAGCAATATATCCGGCGCCGCCTGCAAAAACAATATTACGGCATAAGCGGCCAGCGCTCCGGTCACCGCTAACGCCGCGGCTGCCGTGCGCTTATCGTCGCACACACCACTGACGCAGTAAGCGGCGGCGGCAACGAAAAATACGCCGGCGCCGAAGTAGCCGCGCGGCGGCGCGTAGGGCGAAAGCACCAGCGCATAAAGAGTAGCAACGGCGACAAGACCGTACAGCAGCCCCGTTAAAACAAAGCTGCGCCCTTTTCCGGCAAATATTCCGGTCACATAAAAAGCCAGATAGATGATGAATATCACCAAAAACAGTTCCTTAAAGCCCGCAGTAATATTGGCAAAGCGGCTGATCATTCTCACCGAAAAGCTCAGGCCGTCATCGGCAAACATTGCCAGCCTGACTTTATTTCCCGGGGAAAGTACCAGCAGCAGCAGGCCGCTCAGCGAACCGGCCAGGCCGCTCCACTGCCACGGCTTGATCTTTTTTTTGTCAATAAGTCCGCAGAGAATGAAAAGCGCGCAGCCGACCACACAACCGCCGGAAGCCGTTTCGCTGCACCACCCGGCAGCCAAACCGAATAAAAACAGCAGACAGGCTTTGACCGCCGCGCTTTTCACCCGCGGCAACACCGTATCACCGACGGAATCGCGGCGATAACAGAGTAAAAACGCCATGATTATCGGCAGCAGCCACAGGTAAGTGGCGGCACCGCTCACCCATAAGACCGTCTGCCCGAAGGCAGGGAAAAACGCCCAAGCGGCCGCCGCCGTAAAAATGAACACGGCAGCATTGTCCCTGCGGCCGGCAGCGGCGTGCGCATAAATGAGATACAACAACCACACATACACCGCGGCATTGGCAATATTAAAGAGCCATTTGGGAATAAAAAGGTCTAAAAAAATCAAAAAGAGCGATATCAGCCTACCACTCCAGTTTAAGTAATAGATGCCTGTCGTACGTAAAACATCAGAGAGCGAATGACAACATGAATAAACATAATCATCGTCATAGTAAGGCGTGCATACAGAAAAAACAAGGATAACAATGAACATTACCGCCATCATAACGGCGATGATTATGCGCTGCGTCCTTTCGCTTTTATCTGTATTTTTTGTTTTAAATATTGAGGCTAAAAAAGCAATCATGGTTCCCCCACCGGGCTTTGATACCGCTGTTATTTTTTGATAATGCAATGTATATTATAATAAAAATAAAGCCGCGTTTCAACCGGAAACGTGGCTCAGCACCACACAAATAACCGCTGATTCGTTACCGATTTGTATATATATCAATGCCTATTTCGTTAATATACCGCTCCCTGTAAAAAGCACCGATCATATCTTCTTCGCCGAGTCCACGCCTCTCAAACAAAGTTTTCGCGGATACTCCTGAAGCCAGAGAATAAAGAGATGTTTTCTGTACTTCCTGTGCGTTAGATTCTTTGATGGCACCAATATATGACGGGACAAATGAAAAAAGAAACAAACTTACGAACAGTACGCTTGCTGCCGCACTGACATATTTCCTTCTGCCTGCAGCAAAAAATCCACTCATTGCATCGGCGATTACAGATACAGCTTCATGAAACGACAGTGCAAAAACAGGAAGAAGCGTTATCACCGATCTGGATACAATAAAGTAATTGCTGCCGAATAAAAACGGCACAAAAAGCAGTAGAGCCGTCAGCAAAACGGACATAAAAACATACTTTGTCTCCATTAATTTCTTTTTTTTGATGATGCAGGCAGCAATAACAGCCCCAAAAATCACAATTGCCGCGATAACAGCAGCATAAGACAATATATATCCTGAAATACTCAGCAATGTGCCACTGATGAAGTA
>CAZIQU010000183.1:3359-4004 GCA_964541445.1 uncultured Lachnospiraceae bacterium
TCCAAGAGGAAGCAAGTGATACTGTTAAATGATATTTAACTAGATATGCGAGCGGAGGCAAAAGCAGTAACGGTATGAAAAACTGGCTTTTCAAATACGAAGTGACTTTTTTCTCTTTAATAAGCAGAATCAACTCAACCAACCCCATAGCTGCCAAGGCGAACAACGAGATATTAAAAGCATAACAAGCCAAAAGCATAACAAAAAGAGAGAGCGTCAAATATATTCCGCAATCCGTATTTTCGCGCCATTTTGTGTAAAAAATCAGCGCTGCGAAAACGAGTGCCATAGACATAATGTAACCGCGGGCTGTATAAAACTGTTCTGTAACAGCAGAATTTAAAACAAGAAGAGAAAACAGCAAGTAACGATAACGCATTCTGCGGCTGAAAATATATGCACACAGACAAAACAACATGGTAAAGACAACACTGGGCATGCGCAACAACAATTGATCGTATACTATGTCTGTAACCTTTGTAAGAAAGGACTCCGCAAATGTATAGAGTAAATGGTTATTTAAGTACATCGGCATGGATGGGTTATCGCTGATATATTCGGCCAAATGCTCTATGCGAAAGTCTTTGGCGTAGGTCATGTACATAAAAGCCTCATCATAGGTTATATCGTGTTTTGCTGCACAGA
>CAZIQU010000184.1:0-1808 GCA_964541445.1 uncultured Lachnospiraceae bacterium
TTTATACCATCGGCAATCAGCTGGAAGAGGCCATACGCCTGCACACTGACAGGAATAAGGAGCAGGCGCGGGCCAGAGCGATAGAAATGCTTGAGCTTGTCGGCATAAACGAGCCGGAAAGACGCATAAAGCAGTACCCCTTTGAGCTTTCCGGCGGTATGCGCCAGCGGGCGATGATCGCCATGGCGCTGGCCTGTGAGCCCGATATACTTATCGCCGATGAGCCGACGACGGCTCTCGATGTGACGATACAGGCGCAGATACTGGAGCTGATGACTTCTTTGCAGAAAAAGCTCGGTATGGCCATTATAATGATTACTCACGATTTGGGCGTTATTGCCTCTATGTGCGACGAGGTGATAGTCATGTACGCCGGCAAGGTGGCGGAACGCGGCACGGCGGACCAGATATTTTACAATCCGCGTCACGAATACACCAAGGGGCTGATACGCTCCATACCGAATATCGACGATGACAAGAAGCGCAAGCTGATACCTATCGCCGGTTCGCCGGTGGATATGCTCAACCTGCCCGGGGGCTGCGCGTTCGCGCCGCGCTGTGACAAGGCCATGAAGATATGCCTTGAGGAACAGCCGCAGGAATGCTGGGTCGATGCCGATCACCTTTCCGCCTGCTGGGTGAACGTGAAGGAAGGCCTGGAGAACGGCACCGTGCAGATGAATGAGGACGGTAAGATAGAACGTATTGCGCTTGCCAAAAGCGGGGAGGAAGCAAAATGAGCGATAATGAAAAGGTTTTGCCGGCTGCCGGCGCGCCTGACGCGCGTTATTTGCTGGAGGTACGCAATTTAAAGGAATACTTTACCGTAAACACCGGTTTTCTTAAATCATCGAAGCTCAAGGCCGTTGACGATGTTTCGTTTGCCATTAAAAAGGGCGAAACGCTCGGCCTGGTGGGCGAGTCGGGCTGCGGCAAGACTACCGTGGGACGCACGCTGCTTTATTTGTATAAGCCGACCGGCGGCGAGGTATATTTCAACGGTGTGAAGATCGGCGATAAGGCTACCATGCCGGAATTCCGCCGCAAGGCGCAGATAGTGTTTCAGGACCCGTATTCGTCGCTGAACCCGCGTATGACAGTCGGCGATATCGTGGCGGAGCCTATCGATGTGCATCATCTCTGTACGACAAAAAAAGAACGCTATGAAAAAATAAACGAGCTGCTCAATGTGGTGGGTCTTTCCAGTGAGCAGTCCACCCGTTACGCGCACGAATTTTCCGGCGGGCAGCGTCAGCGCATAGGCATCGCCCGGGCGTTGGCCTCCGACCCGGAATTTATCGTCTGTGACGAGCCGGTTTCGGCGCTTGATGTTTCCATACAGGCGCAGGTGATAAATATGCTGGAAGAATTGCAGAGCAAGATGGGGCTTACCTATCTTTTCATCGCGCACGATCTTTCGGTGGTCAAGCATATATCCGACCGTATCGCCGTTATGTATCTGGGCAAGATCGTCGAGCTGGCCGAGGCCAACGAGCTGCACCGCGACGCGCTGCACCCGTATACTATATCGCTGCTTTCGGCGGTGCCGGTACCCGACCCGGTAAAGGCGCGCAGCTCGCACCGAATCGTTTTGGAAGGCGATGTGCCCAGCCCGCTCAATGTTCCCTCCGGCTGCGCTTTCCGCACCCGCTGCTCACGGGCTACCGAAATATGCGCCGAATGTCAGCCGCAGCTTAAAGAGGAAGCGCCCGGGCATTTTGTGGCCTGCCACCATATTTAGGCACAGATCAGGCTCATTTTTTAGCTTTACAATAAAACAAACATACATCCTCTACTTACAAAGATGT
>CAZIQU010000184.1:1818-3964 GCA_964541445.1 uncultured Lachnospiraceae bacterium
TTAAAAGCGGAAATTAAAACCGAAACTATGCCTGACGGCGCGTTTCGGTTTTTTTAATAAATATAAAACCTTAAAAAATTAATTTTATATTGACATATCGTTAAATCTAAGTTAAAATCAGATAAATATGCAGGAGACTGCATTTATATTCGTTTATCCGTTTATTCGCGGCGTCGGCGCCGCAGGCGGGTGTTTCGGATATAAAATTATTAGGAGGAAAATTAATGAAAAAGACATTGGTTGTCTTGCTTGCAGTACTTATGGTACTGGCGGCCTTCTCTGGCTGCGGCAAGAAAGAATCAAAGGCTGATCTGGCTGAAGACCAGACAATCTCGCTGTTCTACGGCGGCGGCACGCCGCTTTCGATCGACCCGGCGCTCAACAGTGCGTCCAGCGGATCGAATGTACTCAAATTGGCTTTCACCGGCCTTATGGGCTATCAGTATGTTGACGGCGCAGCAACGCTTTCACCGGAACTGGCTGAATCCTATGAAGTTTCAGATGATTTGCTTACGTATACATTTACTTTGAGAAAAGACCTGAAATGGTCTGACGGAGTAGATTTTAAGGCAAGCGACATCGTATACTCTTGGAAAAGAGCAGCATCTGTCGAACTCGGAGCCGATTACGGCTATATGTTTGATATAGTGGCTCGTAATGAAGACGGTACCCTTAATGCTGTTGCTGATGATGAAGCCGGTACGGTTACCGTAACTCTTATCAGCCCCGCGCTTTATTTCTTAGAGCTTTGCGCTTTCCCGACCTATTATCCGGTAAGGGCTGACATCGTTGATGCTGAAGGTATCTGGGCTACAAGTCCCGAGACTTATATCGGCATGGGCCCCTTTAAGATGACGGAATATAAGGTTGATGATGTTATCGCTTTCGAGAAAAACGAAAATTACTGGAATGCCGATGCTGTTACTATTACTAATGTAAACTGCTATCTGTCGGAAGACAACGTAGCTATTCTGACAGCTTTCGAGAATGACACCGCTCAGTTCATCAATTCGATCGACCCGACCGAATATGCACGTATTCGTGAAACTTACGGCGATGAATTCCAGATTGGCGATTATATCGGTACATACTATATTACTATGAATGTATACAGAGATATTTCGCCGGCGGCCAAACAGCTTACCGTTCAGGAACAGGCTAAAGCCCGTTATGCTCTCGGACAACTGGTCAACAGAGTAGAACTGGTGGAAGAAGTTACTCAGGGCGGACAGCTTCCGGCTACTGGATTCCTTCCCAGCGGACTTGCCGACGGTTACAACAGTGACGTAAGAAGTGCCGAAGGCTACGGCAAATGGTACACCGGCACGAATACCGAATCTACCGTGAACGCCGCTTATACCGAAGATCAGGTAGAAGCCTGCCAGACCCTTATCGACCTCGGATACGCTTATGAAGGAACCATCGAAGGCGGAGATATCAAATTCACCGATATGCCCTCCATCGATTTCGCGTTCAACAATTCCGGAGCAAACGCTCTGATCATCCAGTATGTACAGGAGACCTGGAACAAGTTCGGTATTACTGCCGTTATCAACACCGAAGCATGGGCGACCTTGCAGTCTAAGCTGAAAGCCGGCAACGGCGCATACTCGCGCATGGGTTGGATCGCAGATTATAATGATGCCTCTAACTTCCTGGAGATCTTCCTTTCAGCTTCCGGCAACAACTATCCGCGTCTCGGTAAAGATGTAGGCACTTATACCGGTGCTACTGCAGTTACCGCTGATGCCGGTACGGGCGCTTATTGGGGAACCAACGGCGACCAGACATGGGCCGAAGCATACGATGCCCTCGTTGATGAGATTAAGGTTGAACAAGATATGTCTAAGCGTGCCGCTCTCTGCGCTCAGGCAGAAGAGATCTTAATGGCCAGCGGCGGAGCTGCCCCGCTTTATTACTACACAAACCCGTATATGCTCAAGAGCAACGTCAAGAACGTTATCATGCTCTCCACCGGCGATGTGATTTGGAACTACGCTTACATCGAAGCTCCTGCCAATTAAGCAATAAAACAGATGAAAAAGAGACGGCAAATGCCGTCTCTTTTTTGATGAAGGAAGCGCTCGTCGGTGTCACGGCGCGCTTTAGCGCACGGCATTGTAAATACCGTGCTTGTGCGCTTGCC
>CAZIQU010000185.1:0-3163 GCA_964541445.1 uncultured Lachnospiraceae bacterium
CAATTTTATACATATTGGGGATCATCAGCAGCAGCCCCTGAGAGGCTGTGAACGTGGTAGTAAGAGCGCCAGCCGAAAGCGAACCGTGCACGGCGCCGGAAGCGCCTCCTTCAGACTGCATCTCCACTACTTTTACTTTTTGCCCGAAGATATTCTCCTGACCTTTTGCCGACCATTCATCCACATATTCCGCCATTGGTGAAGAAGGCGTAATCGGATAAATGGCGGCCACTTCGGTAAATGCATAAGCGGCATGCGCGGCGGCGGTATTGCCGTCCATCGTTTTCATTGTCTTAGCCAATTATTTTTCCTCCGAAAAAATATAATAACATATAAAAAAATGATATAAGCAAGCTCATAAGCCGAGTTCTGTTTTAATGACCATCTATCTTGACATACCGTCACCGGCAGCCTAAAGCGACTTACCATGGGCACAGCGGGCCGCTGCTTTACGCCCTTTCTTAGTCTTGCTCCGGATGGGGTTTACACAGCCGGACAGTTACCTGCCCGCCGGTGAGCTCTTACCTCGCCCTTTCATCCTTACCCGCGAAAGCGGGCGGTTTCCTTTCTGTTGCACTTTCCCTGAGGTTACCCTCGCCTGACGTTATCAGGCATCCTGCCCTGTGGAGCCCGGACTTTCCTCGTCTCTTAAGAGATGCGGTCAAACGGCTTGCTTATATCGTTTTATTCTACCAAAATCGGGTAATTTATACAAGTTGATTATATAAAAGTTTCGATATCGCCGGCTGCGGCGGCGGTCAGCGACACACCGGGCAGCTCCCTCGCCAGCAGCGCTGCGGAAATATCGATAAAATCGTGCTCGCTCTCAAAATGTGTCGGTGAAATCAGCAGCAGCCCGACATCGTCGGCCTCTAGAAACGCGGAGTTTTTACAGTCGGCGGTAATAAGTACATCCGCACCCTTTTCAGCGGCGGTACCGATAAAATCTGCGCCGGCACCGGAACAAAACGCCGCCCGGCGAATAATTTTATCGTTGTAACCGGATGATATTTTTATAACTTTGCTGCCAAAGGCCTTTTTGACTGATGCCGCGTAGGCGGCAAACGTGACCGGCATGAAAAGATCACCTACGGCGCCAAGCCCGTAACCGGCACAAGATGACGAAACCTGAAGCGCTGCCTCAGCATGAAAGCCCAACTTACTTTCGGCCAGCGTATTAAAGCCGTATGGTGAAGAATCGAAACAGGTATGCGCCGAATAAACGGCGATATCGCTTTTGATTAAAAATCTTACCAAATCACCGCGGCGGCTCTCGGCGACAGATTTCATACCGTGAAAGAATAGCGGATGGTGAGATATTATCAGCTCGGCGCCGGCGGCAACAGCCTCGGCGGCCGTTTGCATATTGACATCGACACATAAAAGTATTTTATTTATATCCCGGCCGAAACCGCTTATCTGCACACCGCTGTTATCCCAGTCCTCTGCCGATCTGAGGGCAAAATACTTATCCATTACCGAAAAAACATCTTTACTTAACAATACAAACCTCCGCAGTTAAAATTTATTGAGCCGTGCTTCGACGGCCTCTGATTTTGCCGCTGCCGCATCAAACCCACGACCGTCACTGCTTTGTTTTATGCCCGCCAGTATTTTCTTATACAGCGCGGCACGAAAGCTTAAAAATTCGTGCATGACCGAGTCACCGGCGGCAATCAGCACCGGCGGGTATTCATAATCGAAGCGGTCTTCATATACGGCGGCACTGCCGGTGTAGGTAATCTTCATCATGCGGTAAAAAAGATGACCGTCCCTTAGTATCCGCTCTTCTTTGAGAGCGAACCCCGCCGACATGACATACTCCGTCAATTCGGCGGCGCTGCTCATCGGCTGCAAAATTATCTGCGGTATTTTTTGTACCGCGATGATATCCTGACTTATCAGCCGCTGAATGAGCTGACCGCCCATACCGCAGACAGCGACGGCATCAATACGGCGTCCGCTCAGCGGCGTCAAGCCGTCGCCGCAAAAGAATTCACACTGTGCTGTCACTCCGTATTTCGCCGCTGTTTTGCGGGCGTTTGCCAGCGGCCCGGCGTGAATATCGCTTATAAACGCTTTTTTTATTCTGCCGGTTTTCAACAGATATACCGGCAGGTAGGCGTGATCGGCGCCGATATCGGCCATAATATTCGCAGGCGCGATCATTTCGGCGGCGGCCCGCAAACGTACATCCTCGAGAATCATAACTGCTCCGTAATCGATTTATAAAAATTATATCACAACGCCGTGTATATTTTCGCTCTTTTCTGAGCATTATAAAAACGACTTAAACGAAAGGAGAATAGCACAATGGCAAAAACTGGTGAACAGCCCGGTAAAGGTAAATATATCTGCACGAACTGCGGCCAGACGGTAAATCTCGATGAAGACACCGATAAGTTACCGCCTTGCCCGAGCTGCAACAATACCGAGTTCAAAAAGGCCTAATAAAACAAGGTCAAAAGTTCGGCTCAGAAACGCTCTTTCGGAATAAGAAGGACTGTCGGTACAATATAGCGGTCTTTCTTATTTTTTATTTGGAAATGCCCAAGCCAATTAAAGCACGGGGAATATTTTGCTTTCACACGGTTGACCGATCGGTTGTTTGAGAAGTATCGATGTTTTCACCAACTGAAAAAGCAGACTGTTCGTCTGCCTTGTTGTTTATTACGGTTTCTTTTCTCTGTGTTGTCCTGATCTCCGGTATGCTTTTTCCTGTGCCGTTAGGAGCATAATGACGGTCAAGGTATTCTTGATAGTCACTTGATGAAGAATACCGAATATCATCATTTTTCGGATTAAACCTTTCCGATAATGGTATTATGTTGCCTTTGTCGTCATAAGTTACTGCATCAGCCTTTTTTATAGAGTTTATTTCGCTGAAGGGTACTATTATAACAGGGTCTGTTAAAAGCGGTTCGCCGTCAGACCCATATAGGTCTAAGTCCCAACCGCCAATTATATTTTTTTTGATATCCTGCATACCATAGATAACGTCGTATACAGTATTTTTGTTCTGCGTTATCTCATTGAGGAAGCTGACTGCCGAAACGCCGTTTTCGTGATAATTTTCAGCCCAGTTTACAGACCTTTTATCTTTTGGTATATCACCGAATCTCACCGCAAGCCTATATATAGGCTTGCGGTGAGATTCGGTGAT
>CAZIQU010000185.1:3173-3468 GCA_964541445.1 uncultured Lachnospiraceae bacterium
GTTTACATCTGTTCTGCCTGCATCGAAAAAGTAAGGAAGCATCTCCATTTCGTATGATCTGTTGTAAATAAAATCTCTTTCCTGTTCCGTCATATTATACATAATTTCATAGTCATAGAGGTTTTTATACTTTGCGCCGATTTGATATGCTTTTTCCTGATCTTTCGTCAATTTTATGTTGCTCGGAACATTACCTTTGTTTAAATAAAAGTTTTCGACTTTTACCGTATATCCCGCTGCTTTCGCCGCTTCATCTACCATGCGCTGCGCGGTCTCGGTATCGCCGTCTTCTACT
>CAZIQU010000185.1:3478-3961 GCA_964541445.1 uncultured Lachnospiraceae bacterium
ATCATTAGAATTATTATAAATGTTGACTTCTGCATTCTGTTCTGATAGACTATCATCAAAAGTGGTGGTTTTGGAAAGCCCCATTCCGCTTTGCGGAACAGAGGGCACGGTTCCGACATCCACTTTTTTTATTTGGTTAATTTCGTAAAGTATTTGGCGGTTTTTTGCATCTGCGATATTTAACGTCATTTGATAAATATTGCCTTTTATGTCCATCGCATATGCTGTTCTGTGTATCCAGCCTTTTTCATCCATCCACTGGTGAGTGTGCTCATCCGTTCTTGTCGGGTTTGATGATGTTTGTGCAAGCTCGTCAATATGCACAACAGCAAGGGCTTTTATATTTGACCCTCTGTTATCAGCAAGCTTACCGAGGACTTTATGTGAGTGTTCTGTACCGTCTTTTGTTACCCTATCATTACCTTTTGCTAAATAAATAGTTTCGGGATTATTGTTTTCATCGTATACAGTCAACTCACTGCC
>CAZIQU010000186.1:0-3947 GCA_964541445.1 uncultured Lachnospiraceae bacterium
CAGAAGATTGAGACAATTGCGGGCAAGATTTTTTCTGCCGCGCCAACCGAGTGAGGAATCGGCATAATGCCGGTCAAACTCTTCGGAAGAAATTGCAGAGACATCCGCAAGCAGCGGGTTATAAGTTTTTTTATTTCCGGCAAATTCATTATGAACAGAGGTTGGTGCTTTAAGGTTAAACGGACAGCATAACTGGCAGATATCGCAGCCGTATATATAATTTGTTTTGTCGTATTTTATATTTTTTTGGCTCATATATGATATGCAATTCTCGTAATTAAAACAATTTTCTGCATAATATGCCGAATTAGGACATGATTTGATACATTTTTCGCACGAATCGCATTTGCGGCGGATACTCTGCACAGGGCTGAATTCCAAGTCTATATCCAAAAGAATATGCCCTATAAAAATAAAGCTGCCGAAATTTTCATTGATGACAAAACCGTTTTTGCCGATAAACCCGATGCCGGCGGCATAAGCCAGCATACGGTCTGAAAGTATGCCGTTATCGGTGTAAAACCTGTATTCACACGGATATGTGCGGCAAAATTCCCGCATTAATTCGGTCGCATACCTCTTCAATACCCTATGGTAGTCTTCACCTCGGGCGCACATGGAAATTATGCCGTGAGCGCTGTCGACTGCCGCATCATCAAAAAAATTATAGCTCAGAGCAAATACAACAGCACTGCGAGCTTGCGTCCACTCATTAATCAAAACAAGTCGATCGGCAAAATTACCTTTAAAAAACGGAATCGTTTTTTCGTACCCGGAAAAGCGCTGCCGCAGACTGTTCAGAATATTAAGATCGGCAAAACCGACCATTTCAATGCCGCACTTCTGAGCGCAGATGTGCAGGCATTCATCAGCATACATCTTCCGCAACCTCAGCAGCCAAAAGATCGATCGCGACTCTCAAATCATTTAATGAGGCGTCGTTATAAATGACTATATCGGCAACTTTTACTTTTTCTTCTAAAGCCAACTGTGAATTTATGCGCATAACAGCATCTTCTGCGCTGCATCCGTCCCGCGCGGTTATGTAACTAATCCGTCTTTCCGTGTCGGCGTAGACGACGATTACGGTATCGACATCACTGATAAGTCCCTCCTCGATCAGCAGCGGACAATCGTATATTACATATGCGCTGTTTTTTATCCTTTCACCGTCGCAAATTTGCAGAAATCGTTCTTTGACGTAAGGATGTATTATGCCGTTAAGTTTTCGTCTGCCGGAAGCATCGGCGAATATCAGCTTCGCCAAGGCTTTACGGTCAAGCTCACCGCTGTCGTCAAAATATGCCGTGCCGAATACAGCCGTAAGTTGTCTTTTTATGCCGTCATCGCCTGCCGCTTCATGCGACAGAGCATCGGCATTTATCAGCCGGCAGTTGAGCTTTTCCGCCAGTATGGCGGCGACTGTACTCTTACCGCTGCCAATGCCTCCCGTGATACCGATAATCTTCATAAAATAATCACTCCCCTATTTGGCCGCGAACCAATTATCACCGACAGCTATGTCAGCCGACAGCGGCACACTAAGCTTTGCCGCATTTTCCATTTGCTCTTTCAGCAGCGATAAAACCTCTTCCTTTTCTTCCGCAGGCGCATCTATTATAAGCTCATCGTGCACCTGAAGAATAAGCTTGGCTTCAAGCTTATTCTTTTTAAGTTCATTGCTGACATTTACCATGGCGATTTTTATAATATCGGCGGCTGTTCCCTGAATAGGCGTATTGAGCGCCGTGCGCTCGGCAAAGCTGCGGGCGGTAAAACTGACGGACTTTATATCCGGTATAAATCGTTTGCGATGGTACATCGTTTCGACATAACCGTTTTCACGGGCAAACGCGACGATATCTTCCATGAATTTTTTCACACCGCTGAATTTCTCCAGATAGGTTTCGATATACTGCCTCGCCTCCTTGCGCGAAATGCCGGTATTTCGGCTCAAGCCAAAATCGCTTATACCGTACACGATACCGAAATTTACCGCCTTAGCCCGCGAACGCTGTATTTTCGTCACTTTATCAATGGGCACGCCGAATACCTCCGAGGCTGTGCGCGCATGGATATCCTCACCGCGTTCAAATGCGGCACGCATATTTTCATCACCGGAAATATGCGCCAATATACGCAGCTCTATCTGCGAATAGTCGGCATCGACGAGAATTCGGCCTTTTTGCATCGGTATAAAAGCTTTTCGCAGCACTCTGCCCTCGTCGGTACGTACAGGTATGTTCTGTAAATTCGGTTCTGACGAAGATATCCTGCCCGTCGTGGTGATGGTTTGGTTGAAATTGGTGTGGATCAGATCATCTTTATCCGCCAGTCTTAAGAGCCCTTTCACATAAGTGGAATTAAGCTTGCTCATCTGGCGCAGCTCGATGATGAGCGGTATTATCGGGTGATGGTCCTTGAGCTTTTCCAGAACCTCGATATCTGTGGAATACCCGGTTTTGGTCTGTTTTACTACCGGCAGGCCTAACTTTACGAATAAAAGCTCTCCCAGCTGCTTCGGTGAATTAATATTGAGCGACCCGTCTCCTCCGGCCATCGACTGAATCTGCGCGGTTATTTCACCGCAGCGTTTGTCAAAATTTCTGCCGAGTTCGCTCAGCATCGCCGTATCCACTTTAAACCCGGTAAATTCCATATCCGCCAACACGAAAATAAGTTTGTGCTCTATGAAATAATACAGCTCCTCCATATTTTCTTCACGCAGACGGACAGAAAAAAGCTTATAAAGCTCAGAAACAGCGAAAACACTCGATGTGTTCCCGATCATGTCATCCTTTTCGCTGTCAAATAAGCTTTGCTGCGTGTTTTCAGCCGAGATAATATCAAAGTCGAGGTATTTACGCGCCAGATTCTCCAGAGAGTATCTTTCATCCGTAGCATTAAGCAGATAAGCGGCAATGAATGTATCAAATATAAACCCCGCAGGTTTGATGTCGTTTTTCAGGCAAAGCTTATATAAAGTCTTCAGATCGTGAGTAATTTTTTTTGCAGAACCGTCTTCAAAGTATTTCTTTATAGCATCAGGCTTTATTTTTTCGGCGATATAGATGTTATCATCACAGCTGATAAACAAGGTATTTTCAGGCTTTATCTCATCGCTGCGAAATAAGACAGCGGCGGTCCTGCCGAAAAACATATCCAAACTGTCAGTTCGCAGCGTTTTGTTCATGCTGCATATTTTGGGCATCGCATTTCTGTCACCGGTCGGAACCGCGCCTATTTGTTTGAGTATATTATTCAACTCATAGCGGCTCAGCAGCGCAACCAAGGCCTCGTTTTTAAAATCAAGCTCACTCTTATGCGTAAAATCGACATCCAGAGACAGATCTGTTTTTATTTCGCCGAGCTTTAAGCTCATATAAGCGTTATCTTTGCCGGCAATGAGCTTCTCCTGCAATTTTCCTTTTATATCCTCAATATGGGCGTAAATATTATCGAGGGTACCGTATTTTTTTATCAGCTCTGTTGCCGTCTTTTCACCGACACCGGTTATGCCGGGAATATTGTCCGACTTATCCCCCATAAGCGCCTTGAGCTGAATGAGCTGTACGGCCGGAAACCCGTAATTCTCCTCGATATATTGCGGTGTAACCGTTACCGTATCGGTAACGCCGCGTTTGGCGTAAATTATGCCGGTATCATCATCGCAAAGCTGAAATGAATCTCTGTCGCCGGTAACAATAAGGGTGGAATTGCCGGCTTGTTCGTTCAACCGTGAAAAAGAGCCGATTATATCGTCGGCCTCATAGCCGGGCAGGGAAATTATTTTTATCCCCGCCAAACGCATAATGTCACACACCAAAGAGACCTGAATGCGCATATCCTCCGGCATATGATCACGCCCTGCCTTATATTCGGGGTAAATATCATTGCGAAATGTGGTCCTGCCGGCGTCAAAAGCAGCAGCTACACAGTCCGGCTGA
>CAZIQU010000187.1:0-3947 GCA_964541445.1 uncultured Lachnospiraceae bacterium
CGAAATAGTCGCCCATGAGCCGAAGCGTCGGAACGCCGATGAAATACGCGACGAGCTGAAGGCAAAAGGCATTGTGTTGGAAGATACGCGCGAAGGCGTAAAGTGGAAAAGAGAATGAACGCATGAGTTATCAGGTGCTATACCGGCGGTTCCGTCCGCAGAATTTCAGCGAAATAGTCGGGCAGGATCATATCACCGCCATACTGAAAAATCAAATCATCAACGGCAATGTTGCCCACGCCTATCTTTTTTCCGGCCCCCGCGGTACCGGCAAAACTTCGGCGGCCAAGGTATTTGCCCGCGCCGTCAACTGTTCGTCGCCGGTAAACGGCGAGGCCTGCGGTAAATGCCCTTCCTGCATGGCGGCAGAAAACGACAGACTCAGCGATGTTATCGAGATCGACGCTGCTTCCAACCGCGGCATCGACGAAATACGCGATCTTATAGATAAGATCAATTACCTGCCGGCCAACGGCCGTTACCGGGTATATATTATCGATGAAGTGCATATGCTCACGGCTGAGTCGTTCAACGCGCTGCTCAAGACCATTGAAGAGCCACCGGAGCATGTTATTTTCATTTTTGCCACTACCGATGTCTCCAAGGTGCTGCCTACGATACTTTCCCGCTGCCAGCGCTTTGATTTTGTCCGCATTGCCGATGAGGTGATAAAACAGCAGCTGCGAAAGGTCTTGGAAAATATCGGTTACAGCTTTGAGGAAGAGGCTCTCGATGTTATCGTTGCCGCCGCCGACGGCGCTATGCGCGACGCGCTCTCGGTTACCGATAAGATACTCGGCGCGGCGCAGAACAATACCGTAACCTTGGCGAACGCTGAGGAGGCTCTGGGGCTTAAGGGCGATGACGATATAATAAAAACGGCTCGCTGCGTTGTTATGCAGGATGCAGCCGGCGCACTGGCCGCCTTGGACGAAATGATCGCTTCCGGCAGGGATATCGAGGATGTCCTGCGGGCGCTCAGCGAATATTTCCGTAACCTTATGGTATATTCGGCCTGCGGTGACGGAAGGCTGGTGCTTAAAGGTGAAAAATACAGTGCCTCGCTGAACGAGCTTTCACAGGGGCTGGCGGCAGACACGGCGATAAATTATGTGAGTGTACTGGCCAAGGTAAAATCCGACAGCCGTTTTCTCACCGGCATGCGTCCGCTGCTGGAAGCGGCGCTTGTTAAGCTTTGCTATACCGATTCTTTCAACGATACGGCTTCGCTTATGCTGCGGGTGGAAAAGCTGGAAAGGCGTTTGGAAAATCTGCGTAAAACCGGCCGTGAAGCTCTGCCCGCAAGAGAAAGTGAAGTATTCGCTGCCGCAGGCAGTGATAAAACCGAAAGAAACAGCGAAATAACATCACCAGCGGCTGACGATGCCAAAGCTGCGCTCTCTGCGGAAAGCGGCGTTAAAGATGATGCGGCTGTTGACCCGACCGGCAAAGCGGCGCTCAAGGAGATAAAAAACGCGCTGATATTTGCCGGCAATTATGTAAACAACAGCAGCCGTGATCTCACGCTCAAAGGCTTTTTTGACGATATGAGCCCAGCTTATTATGACGGTAAAACGCTGAAAATGTACCCTACGGGCGGTTCCGTGCATATGATGGAGCTTTTTGAGAAGAAAAAAGGACTGGAAATATTGACGGGTATTTTGGAAAAGAAGCTGGGAAAACGTTTGAATATAATAATTACCGAGTCGCCCGACATGAGCGCTGAAGGCCTGATTAATTCGGCGATGGAAATATTGGGCGGACTTGAGGAAATAAAGGAATAATATACTGCGGAGGATATCGTAAAAATGGCAAAATATCAGCAGCCCAATATGGCTAACCTGATGAAGCAGGCACAGAAAATGCAGGCGGAGATGGCAAAGGCTCAGGAAGAGCTCGCCGCCAGAGAATTTATAGGTACGGCCGGCGGCGAGGCGGTAACGGTGACTATGTCCGGCGATAAAAAAGTGACGGCTGTGACGATCGAGCCGGAGCTTCTCAATGCCGATGACGCGGAAATGCTCTGCGATATGCTGGCGGCGGCTTTCAACGACGGTCTGAGCAAGACCGAAGAGGCCGCGCAGAGCAGCATGGGCGCGCTTACCGGCAATCTGAAAATGCCGCGTATGTAGGTCGGCAGATATGCAGACGGAACCTATTTCCAGGCTGATAGCTCAGCTCTCCCGTTTGCCCGGCATCGGCCGTAAATCGGCGCAGCGGCTGGCTTATTTTATCCTTACTGCCGATGACAGCTATGCTTTCGACCTTTCTGAGGCGATAAGTGAGGCGAAAACGAATGTAAAGTACTGCTCGCAGTGCTTCAATCTTACCGATTCCGACCCTTGCGCCATTTGCGCATCGCCTGCGCGTGACCGCAGCGTTATCTGCGTTGTGCAGGAAAGCAAGGATGTACTGGCTATTGAGCGCACAAAGCAGTATAAGGGGCTTTATCATGTTTTGGGCGGCGTTATTTCCCCTATGGACGGAGTCGGCCCGGAGGAGCTGAAGATCAAAGAACTGCTCGCACGTCTCGGCGGCGATGTGCGCGAGGTCATTTTGGCTACCGCGCTTAACGTAGAGGGGGAGACCACCGCCATGTATATAAGCAGACTGATAAAAACGCTGGGGGTTAAGACCACCCGCATAGCACGCGGCATACCGGCCGGCGCGGAACTGGAATATGCCGACGAGGCTACCTTGGTGACCGCCATCGAAGCCCGTCGTGAAATGGAATAAAGGAAACAGATGATTTTATCGGCATACGGCCTGTCAAAGAGCTACGGCTCTGAGGACGTTTTTACGGATATAAACTTTCGTGTCGACCGCAGCGACCGTATCGGCCTTATCGGTTTGAACGGCTGCGGAAAATCGACACTCATGAAAATAATTACCGGCAGTCTTTCGGCGGACAGCGGCGGCGTCAGCTTTGCTTCCGGCACAACCGTAGGTTATTTGAAGCAGGATCTGGGGCTTGACGCGGACGCCGGCATATACGAAGAAACGCTCAAGGCGTTTCGCGATGTTATCGCGACGGAAAACGAGCTTGAGCGGCGCACGCGCGAGATGGAGCGCATCACCGATACTGCCGAGCTGGAAAAGCTTTCCGCGGCATTTTTAACTCTCAGTGAAAAATTTGCCGCCATGCGCGGGTATTATTACAAAAATATTACATCGGCCGCGTTAAAGGGGCTCGGCTTCGGCGAGGAAAGCTTTCAGACGAAGGTCGGTACGCTTTCCGGCGGACAGAAGATGCGCGTGGCGCTCGCCAAGCTGCTGATATCCGAACCGGATATACTGCTGCTCGATGAACCGACCAATTATCTCGATATCGCCAGCATCGCCTGGCTGGAAAATTATCTGGCGTCTTACCAGAAGGCATATATAGTGGTGTCGCACGACCGCTATTTTCTTGATAAAACCGTGAACATCATCTGGGAGCTTGACGGTACGATTAAGGCGTATCGCGGCAATTACACCCGCTATCTGTTTCTTCGTGAGGGGGAAGCAGCCGCGCAGGAAAAGGCATATCGCGTGCAGAGCGATTATATAAAGCATCAGCGTGAGGTGATACGCAAGCTGAAAAGCTTCAACCGCGAGAAGTCGGTAAGAAGGGCCGAAAGCCGCGAGAAGCAGCTGGCAAAGCTGGAGCCGCTGGAAAAACCCAAAGAAAAGCGCGCATCGAATATCCGCTTCGATACGCGACGTGTCATATCTAAAAACGCACTGAAATTTATTGATCTCAGCGTGGGCTATAACGGATGCGCCGTTGTCAGCGGTATCAATGCAGAGATATTTCAGGGCCGCAAGGTCGGTATATGCGGTGATAATGCCGCGGGAAAATCAACTTTTTTAAAGACGGTGGCCGGCGAGCTGCCGCCCATCGGCGGCGAGATGATTGCCGGCGCCGGCGTGATTGTTTCTTACTTCCGTCAGCATCATAACGATCT
>CAZIQU010000188.1:0-3939 GCA_964541445.1 uncultured Lachnospiraceae bacterium
GGCGGCAGAACCGTAGGCGCCGGCGTTGTTGCCGAAGTTATCGAGTAGTAAAAACTTTAAGTATTCGGTGAGAGAACAGTCAGATTATTCGACTGTTCTCTTTTCTTTACCGCTTTTTCAGAGATTAATATTGCCAAGGTTTTCCATGCGCATCGGCTCATATCCCCGCCGACCTGCCGCCGGCAGACTGATTTTGCGCCTGAAAAGTTTGTATCGTGATTTTAAGTGATATAATTATAAAAAATAAATAAAAGATGTTGTTAGGTTATCTTGACGGAGTGTGAAAATGAAAAAACTGATTATCGATGATTCTTTTTGGGAGATGTTTCCTGAGGCGCAGTTCGGTGCAGTACAGGCGCATAATATCAACAACACCGCTGAGGCGACACGCTCAAAAATGGGGCGGCTGAAAAGCTCACTGGCGGCGGGCTGCGTACAGACAGGCAAGTATCTTGCGCTTGAGGAAGTCGAAGCCAATAAGGTCATAAAAGTATGGGTAGAGGCTTATAAAAAATTTGCCGCGCCGAAGGGAGCCGAAGCCAGTGTCGTGCAGCTTCTGAAGACCGCGCATGAAAAAGGCGAAATCGGGAGCGTAAACGCTCTTGCCGATATAGTAAATTCCGATTCGCTGATTTGGGCGCTGCCTATAACCATGCTTGATACGGATAAAATAAAGGGGGATCTTCATCTCGGCGTATCCCCGAGCGGCGACATCTGTTTTTATGATGAGGAGGGCGCTCTTTCCGAAGGGTGGACAAGCCGTTACGCGGACAGAACCGCGGTCACTTACGATACAGCGAATATCCTGTTGATGATAAACCTTATTGATACGACAAGAGCCATGGAACTGAAGGCCTGCCTGAATACTTTAACCAAGCAGCCGGTAAGTTATCTGGGCGGAGAAAGCTCACAGGCAATACTCACGGCGGCAAGCCGCAGCTGGGAAATATAGCTCTATCGCGGCGATGCGCGGCGGTACAATATTAAAACCGCCCATTCGCTGCAAATAGTTCGTGCTTGCAGCGCGCCCGTTTTTACAGGCTTTCGCCGCCTACGGTCAGCTGCAGCTTGCCGGCGAATTCCGTTTGGGCAAAGCCGTCACTTATTCGTTGGCTGACGATTTCGCTGCCCGATTCGTGTTCGCCTGTCAGCAACACCAGTATTTGATAATCGGTGTAATCGGCGACAGTGTCGCCTTTGCGCAGGCTGCTGCGTAGAATATTCTCAAGTGCGGCGATTGCCGGCGCTAAAACAGCGCTTTCCGGCACATTGCCGAATTCATCGGTAACGGCCACACTCAAAACGTAAAGACTGCGCCCTGAGCGTTCACTGTTGCGCGCTTCGATGCGGCAAATAGCCCGAAAAAGCGCAAGATCGCAGAAGAACGGGCCCTGAGGCGCCTCTTTTTCACGCAGCGACGATATTATCATTTGCGTGTCTTCGCCGGTGTCTTCCGCGGCTTCATGTGCCGGCGGCAGTCCGGCATCGAGTTTTTTCAGGCGTCGGGGGAATATACGCATAGCGGCCTCTCTTCTTTTTGTTTTATCTGATTATAATATAAAACAGAACATTATTTTTGGCAAGTAAAAATTTATGCCGCAGCAAAAATAATCAGCCGCGAGGCCTTACGCCGCGGCGCCTGACTGCTTGTATCTGTTTTTGCTTATTTTTCCATGGTGAATTCCGGGGCTGCCGGCAGCGCCAGCCCGGCTTCTATTTCCACCGCTTTTATTACTGCGCAGGCTACCGGGCAGGCGGCGTGCTTCGTATGTGCCTTTACCGCCTGAAATATCTTTGTTTCCCCCATTTTGCCCATTACCTCTTCATACGGGTTCACTTCGGCAATCTCATCATTCAGGGCATTGAAGGCAGCGCACTGCGACTCGATCTTAAGCCCCACTGTATTTCGGTCGATTTTGGTGGCGATTATTTCGGTCTTCAGTCTGCACGGTCCGGCGACCACGGTTACTTTGCTCATTTGTTCTCCTTTTTTGCTGAGGCTTCTGTTGGTTTAAGTTTTATCAGCTTACTTTATGATACAATACCCAAAAGCTTTTGCGCATTTTTATATTTTATTTTTTCTTTGAGTTCACTGTTATCAATTGCCCGCTCGAGAAAATCGAGCTGAGCCTGCGGGTCACCCCATGGAGCGTCGGAGCCGAAAAGAATCTTTTCCGGGTCGTGCCCGGCGACCATTTCGGCAAATGCTTTCTCACTGAAAAACCTTTCGGTCATCGAAATATCGAAATAGATATTCCTGCCGATGAGATATTTTTTTGTTTCCTCCTGCTGCTTCATTCCGCCCATGTGAGCGGCGATAAGCTTAAGCTTCGGAAAATCCGCCGCTATCTGCGCTGTCTTTCGCGGGCAGGCACGGCCGTCGTCAGGATAACTCGGGTCATAGCCGCAGTGCAGTACGAGAATAAGGCCGTACTCCTCCAGCTTTTCGTATATTTTATAGGCAGCTGGCTCGGTGATGTCAAAGGCCTGAAAATACGGGTGCATCTTCACGCCGATAAAGCCGCTCTCTTTTATCTCGTTCAGCAGCGCCGGTATGTCTTCGGCATGCGGGTGCATGGCGGCAAACGGTATGAAAAACCCGTCGTTGAGATTTTCACGGGCGTAGTCATTCACGCTGCGCACCGAACCGGCTTTGGTCGCTATCTCCAATACGGCGGCTCTTGTAATTCCCAGGGGAAGAAGCGCGCTTTTCAGCCCGGCGGCGGTGCCGTCGGCAAAGGTTTTTATGCCGCAGGGCTCGGCTACGGCTTTTATCGCTTTCGCCGCTATCTGCGGCGGATAGGCGTGTGTGTGCATATCTATTATCATGCTTCATATTATACTCTCCGCGCGGTGTTTTGCAATTATTGCTTTTTACCGCCGCTTTTCGGTGATATAATATTTAAAATCCATTTTCGGATTTTCTTGAGGATAACTTATGAATGATTTCTCTCTCGATCTGGACAAATATGTAGAGAAGATGGAAAAGTACGACTACGCCGATCAGTCGCTTTATGTCAAGTATGATGTAAAGCGCGGACTGCGCGATGAAAAGGGCCGGGGCGTCGTTACCGGGCTTACCCATATATCCGATGTGCAGGGGCGCGTTGACGACGGCGGAGCGATCCGTTATATAAACGGCATACTGTCTTACCGCGGTTATCGCGTAGAGGAGCTGGTACACGGTTTTTATGCCGAGAAGCGCTTCGGCTTCGAGGAGACCATATATCTGCTGCTTTTCGGCGAGCTGCCCGATCGCGGGGAGCTGACGGCCTTTGACAACGCCATGAAGGATGTGCGTACATTGCCGCCCAGCTTCGTGCGTGACTTTATTATGAAGGCTACCAGCGCCGATATGATGAATGTGCTGGCGCGCAGCGTACTTACTCTGCACAGCTATGATGACGACGCCAACGATGTGAATATAAAAAACGTACTCAAACAAAGCATTTTTTTGATATCGGTCTTCCCGCTGCTGGCCGTTTACGGTTATCGGGCTTACCGACATTTTGACTGCAACGAGAGCTTATATATCCACAGACCCGAGCCCGACAGGTCGATTGCCGAAAATATACTGATGATGCTCAGGCCGGATAAGCAATATACCGAGCTGGAGGCGCGCGTTCTCGATATGTGTCTGGTGCTGCATGCCGAGCACGGCGGCGGCAATAACTCGTCCTTTACTACGCATGTTGTCACTTCCACCGGCACCGACACCTATTCGGCGATAGCCGCGGCACTCGCGTCGCTTAAGGGGCCCAAGCACGGCGGGGCAAATATAAAGGCAATCCAAATGATGGATGATATGAAGGCGCACCTGCATGATTGGACGGATGAGGACGAGATTCGCTCTTATCTGAAGAAGATCCTTGCCGGCGAGGCCTTTGACCGCTCCGGCCTGATTTACGGTATCGGCCATGCCATCTATTCTTTGAGCGA
>CAZIQU010000189.1:0-3931 GCA_964541445.1 uncultured Lachnospiraceae bacterium
GCCACCGTGGCGTTTGTAATGTTCAACACCAACCGCAATAATATTGTTGATATAATAGAATGGAAGGAAGGCCGCCGCCTTGACAGCCTTGTTTCCACCGCCGACAATCTGGCCAGCAAGCTGGCGGTGGCTCTGGCGACACAGATGATCGCTTTCACGCTGAGCAAGGCCGGTATGAATGCCGGGTTGGCGGCACAGCCGGAAGCCGCGATCACCGCGATAAACGCGCTGCTCGGCTGGGTACCTATGCTGGTGGCCGCTGTTATGCTCGTCATTGTCGCCAATCTTGACATCGATGCCGATATGCGTAAGATGAACGAAGAAAAAGCGCTGGCATCTCGCAAATAACAAGCGCTTTTTCGGTATGCTTATCTGCCGTTATGCAGCGGCTGCAAGCGCCAGTGGCCCGGCTTAGCCGGGTTTTTTTATACCGCGTCTCTGTATGGAAAATGATTTAATAAAATAATTATAAAAAATGAACCGTCTCATTGCCGACGCTCTTTATTTGTTTTATTATGAAGTCGAAAGGGTGACAGATTATGGCAAATGAAGATAAAAAAGATTTTAACGCGATGCTGCATGACAGCAAGGATATGCCGAAATTTCAGACAATCACCGATGAAAAGAGTATAAAAAAATACGGCGGTGAGCGCATGTATTTTGCCCCGCCGCTGGCTTATGACGAGGTGATGCGCCGCATACCTCATGGCAAGCTCACCAGCGTCGGCAGAATACGCGAATATTTCGCCGAAAAGAGCGGCGCCGATTTTACCGAGCCGATCACTGCCGGCATATTCGTATCTATTGCCGCCTGGGCAAGTTTTCAGCGTGACGGCGATGAAACGCCGTATTGGCGCACTCTTAAGGCTGACGGCGAGCTTAACGAAAAATACCCCGGCGGCGCCGCGGCGCAGAAAACCAAGCTCGAGAATGAGGGTCATACGGTAATTGCCAAAGGGCGCACGCATATCCGTTACTATGTGCGGGATTGGGAGAAATCTGTTTACGAGCTGAAGTAACGGGCGCGAGCTATATAGGTAAAGTTACCGTACCAAAAGGTTAATGTTATGTGACCGGCAAGAGCTGAGGCGAAAAAAAGTGCCGCCATTAAAACGCCGTGGCGGCACTCTTTGAAGAATAGGTGTTGTTTTATGAGCTTTGTGCCGTTATTTCAGTCATCGGCAGACTTTACATAAAGGTTTCCCGATACTCCGGCGCTTCTGACCGCGAGCGCTAAATAGATTGTCTCGTCTTTATTAAGTTCCAGGCATGTATAAAAATTATAATCTTCCACGATATAATAATCTTCCGTCGGGATCTCCTCATGATCGATATTATCGAGGTATTCCGTGCACCAGGCATCGGCGTAAATATTCATATACGGTTCGGCGTCGCCGTCGGTGTAAAACAGGTAATCTCCGTCCTGCGGCGCGGTAAAGCTGTATACGATAGGCGAGTAATTGTACTCAAAGCCGAAAGGCACAGCATCACCTACATTTATTGCCTGCGGAAAGCCGTAATTCTCATAGGGTGTCGGCGCGTTGTCGTAAAGATCAACGGTAATCACGCCCTCGTAGCCGCTGTCCGCGGAGAAATGATTTACTTCAAGATAGACGCTTTCACCTTTTTTCAAGGGAAGGCTGCGAATAAAGGGATGAATCTGGCAGTCGGCTCCGGCGGGATGAGCCAGCGCCGCGTCATCGTAAAAACGCAGGTAAGCGTATTCTTCTGCCCGGTTCCAAACCGTATAGACGCCGTCTTCGGGAGCGGTAAAAACAAAGTGCGCGCTGATGACATTTTTTTTTGTTTTGTAATCGGTGGCTTCGCCGATATTTAAGACCGTAAATTCGGTGCCCTCCAGTGTAACTGTGGCTTTATTGCCGGTACCGCCGCAGCCGAACAGCCCGCAAAGCAGTAATAATACCATAGCGCAGCACCCCGCTTTTCTGTAAGAATATCTACTGGTCCTCATTGTGTTTCCTCTTCATATCACATTTGCCGTTGAGTATGCTTTAAATATAAAACATATTTAAATTATAAAGGGAAAATCTTATTTGCGCAATGTTTTTACGTCGGTAAATATGCTTCAGTAAATACAACATAATTCGATCTGCGTAGGTTTAGGCGCAGCGGCAAATCATCATTGCAGTCAAGCAGCCTTACGCTTTAATTATCGGTTTTAGTCTGCGGTATAGGGCCGTTTTTAACTCATTCTGAAGAAACAGAACAGATAAATTTTATTTATATTTATCAATTCAATCGCATATAAGTAATATATATTATTCATACGCATAATATTGACAAATTTTCATAAAATCATTATATTTATAAGTGCAAAATCAAATAATTCAAGAGGAGTATACATGGAGCATCAATTTAAAAAAATGTGGCTGAATATCAACGGTGCGGATCGAATGATCGTTTGTGATCCGCAAAATGACTCTCTGTCTGACGTCCTTCGACGTATCGGTCTTTCCGGAACAAAGATCGGCTGCGGCGTAGGTGTCTGCGGAGTATGTTCCGTTATTCTTAACGGTAAAGTGATTCGCAGCTGCGTAAAAAAAATGAAAACTATTGACGAGTTTTCGCAGATCATTACTATCGAAGGTGTCGGCAGCGCTATGCACTTGCACCCGCTGCAAAAAGCATTTATGAAATACGGGGCGCTTCAATGCGGTATATGTACACCCGGTTTTATCGTGTCGGCATACCAGCTGTTAACTGAAAACAGTGATCCCACCAGAGAAGAAGTAAGAGAATGGTTCTTCAAACACAAAAATTATTGCCGCTGCACCGGCTATAAGCAGATCGTCGATGCGGTTATGGCAGCCGCCGCAGTTATGCGAGGCAGCGCTGACGAAAAGACCCTTGAGTTTCACGTAAGTGAGAATGACGGCAGATACTATAACTCTAAAATGCCTCGTCCGAGTGCGCTCGGTAAAGTTACCGGTACTCTTGATTACGGTGAAGATGTCAGCCTGAAAATGCCTGACGGACTTTTGCATGTGGCAATAGTTCAGCCGCGTATTACCAGACACGCAAATATTATCAGCATAGATACATCAGTTGCCGAAAAAATGCCGGGCGTTGTTAAGGTTATCACCGGCAAAGATGTTAAGGGCTCTAATATGATAGACCAGTATTCTTCAAGCCCGAGAACTCCTATACATGAGCCGACCCGTGAAATTATCTGCACCAAGAAAATCAAGCGTTTCGGTGACGTTATCGCCTTAGTTGTTGCCGATACCCGCGCTCACGCCAGAGAAGCCGCTAAGTTCGTGAAAATGGAATATGAGCAGCTGCCTGAATACATCGGCAAGGTTGACGCGCTGTTGCCTGATGCGCTTTCCGTGCAGGACGGCTTCCCCAATACGTATACATACGCCACCAATATCAAAGGTGAGGATGCCAGAGATATTGTTGATAATTCCGCTTATTCTGTGGAAGGAAGCTTCAGCGTTCAGCATGAACCGCACCTCAGCCTTGAAGGTGATGCGATCGTTGTTTATGAGGATGAGGACGGAATGCTTACTATTCAGTGCAAATCACAGTCTATCTACGGCAATCATGCTCTTATGGGCAAAGCTATTGGCGTTCCCGAAGAAAAAGTGCGTATTTTGCAGCACGGTGCGGTAGGCGCCAGTTTCGGTTGGTCGGTGGATATGACATCACAGGCACTGGCTGCTATCGCCTGTTTGGCCACCGATTGCCCCGTTTCGTTGGTTATGAGTTGGGAAGAACACAACCATTACTGCGGCAAACGCACCGCCGCCGTTTTGAACGGTGCAATGTCATGCGACAAAGACGGAAAAATCACCGGTCTCAAGTACGAAGTCGGCGCCAATCACGGCTCATATGTAGAGTTCAGCGATACCGGCAACTACTTAAGAGTAGGTACACCGTACAACGTCCCCAATATTCGCGCCTATTT
>CAZIQU010000190.1:0-3077 GCA_964541445.1 uncultured Lachnospiraceae bacterium
TTTCGCTCACCAAAGAACAGTACAGCCCCGAGAAGTCAATTGAGGCTCTCGATTATATTTCCGGTAAACTTGATACTGATGTGTTGCCTTTGTCTATGCCCTCAAATCCGATATATCTGCGGGTGATGGGCTCTCATAAAATGAAAATGGGCTCAGACGGTTACATACAGCATGCCAATATCAGTGTAATGAACGAAAATGAATATGATGAATACACCAGAGATATTGTTTACTTTAACGCTGTAAAGGGCTCGGAAAGACTATATGATAATCTTTCTCTGATTGGAGCCAAAGCTATTGACCCTATAACAAACGCCACTACTCTGCTTAAAGGTCAGTTGGCACAAAAGTATTGGAACGATATCTACATGCGCGGCAAAGATGAGGTGACCGCCAAATACGATTTTTCCACATGGGACTTTATGGCCGGTATTGGTTTGGCGCCATTTGATACCTTGGCGGATTTCAACCGATCTTTCAGTGCAGTACTTGCTGATATAAGAAGAATACCGGATAAAGTGCTGGCGGCGGTGGATGCTTTGACCGAATTCGAGTGTATGCGCATAAGCAGCGCGCCCAAAGTAAAGGGAGCGAGAATTTTTTATGCGCTGCATATGCCATCATTCATGCGAAACAAAGATGTGGAGAAATTCTGGTGGCCTTCATTTATGAAAGTCATAGCTAAAAATGTAGAAATGGGTGTGGGGATATATGTATTCTGCGAAGATAATTATACCCGTTTTCTCGATCAGCTCAATGAGCTGCCTGCCGGTTCGCTGCTTCGCTTTGAAAAGACAGATGTAAAAGAAGCAATGGCAAAATTGGATAAAAAGTTTGTTACTACCGGCTTTTTCCCGATGGAAGTCTACCGCTCATACAATAAGTCCGAAGCCGTCGAGGCGGTGAAGCGTTTTATAGATATTGTCGCTCCGGGCGGCAGATACCGCTTTATGGCCGACAAATCACCACTTCGCGGCACGGATATCCGTTTGGAAGTGATACAGGCGGTTATTGCCACAGTAAAAGAATACGGTATATATAATTAATTTTTATTTAGGACAGGAGAGCAATATGAAAGAACAAGACAAGCCAAGCGTATTCTCCCGTGCCATGAAAGTTCGGCAAGGCCGCATTTGCTTTGTGGTCGCTCTCTTATTCATGGCTGTCTGCTTTTGCTTTTCGTACTTTATTCCATACGGCAGATTTACAGTCGTGGCTATGGCTATAAGCGGTGCGGTATCGGTATTTTGCTGCCAGCAGTTTGGCAGAGTGCTTTCAGCTATCCGTTGGCAAGACCGTGAAAACCCCGAGATCTGATAATTCACACATCAGCATTATCAATAAAGAGCAGCGGCGATCCGCACGGATCTCACTGCTCTTTCAGTTTTTGCGCCAGCAACAGGCCGATCGGCAGTACCTTTTCTGCCATTGAGTCAAAATCGCTTTCCGGATAATTGAAGCCGTAAAACTGCGGGCAAAGCTCGACTGTCATGCAGAATTTCCCGTATGTGCCGCGCATGTAGTTGATCATATAGCCGCCGAAATCATCGAGATTTTCCGGGTCCAAAAGCCGGTAGCCGATCCCGTCCGCCAAATATTGCGCTAACGGGCGGTATCTTTCGGTGAGGTATTCACTTTTGTTGTCCGCCCAGTAAAGCACCTCGCCGAAGGTATGGAAGGACAGCGCCGCCTCAAAATCTACCGACGCAATAAAAGCAAGCAGTGCCTTCGTCTCCGGCTCACTGCCGGCATATTCGCCGCGGTATTCCGCCGAGGCCGGTGATGTCACTGTGCTGCTGCTTTGCCAGTAGTAGGGAAAATTGCGGTTGAGATCTACGCCGTTGGCGTTGGCTTTCCAGCCGGCGTAGCTTGTTTCCCGCAGCGTCATGGCGCTGATTTCGTCGGGGTTCTTGGCCGCGTCGGGGCCGTTCTGCGCAATGTTCACGCCGTCCGGGTTTACCATGGGAACCACCACAAAAGTATATTCGTCGAGTATCTCACGGCAGCTTACGCCGGATATCGTGCTGTCGGCGGCGTAGCCCAGCAGGTAGCGGTCAAGCATATACATGACAAAGGCGGTGGATATATATTCATTGCCGTGCATTGAGCCGAACAGGATAATATTACGGCTGCCGCAGCCGACATTAAAGGCGGGGATATCGCGGCCCTCCGCCGAAAGCCCGATGGAATATACATCGACAAGCTTGCTGTACATATTTTTCATCTTGCCGATATCAGTACGCATCTGCTCGTAGGTATATATCTTATACGGGTCAACAATCGGCGCATACACACAGTCACTTCCGTCAATAGCGGATGTACCGCCGCTGTTTTGTCCGCCGCTGTCGTCGCCCTCGGCGGCGCGGCAGCTGCACAGCGAAACGGCGAAAACTGTCAGAATTACTGCGGCCAGCACGGCTCGCGCCGACGGGCTTTTTACTTTGTGATCTTCATTTTTCAGCATTTATCGGTCGTTCTCGCTCAAATATCTTCCCATCAGCACGCCCATTGCCGAAGCCATCATCAGCCCGCGGGTCCATCCCGAGGAATCACCCAGACAGTGCAGCCCGGCAATGTTGGTATTAAAATGATCGTCCATCTTTACCCGGTTGGAATAGAATTTCAGCTCCGGGGAGTACAGCAGCGTTTCATAGCCGGCGAAGCCGGGAACCACCATATCGACAGCCTCGATGAAGTTGATGATATTTATCATGGTGCGGTAGGGCAGGGCCGAAGTGATATCGCCGGCGACGGCATCGGGCAGTGTCGGTTTGATGTTGCTCTGCGAAAGCTCCTTCTGCCATGTGCGTTTACCGTCAAGTATGTCGCCGTAACGCTGCACCAGTATGTGACCGGCTCCCAGCATATTGGTAAGCTCGCCGATCTTCTGTGCGTATTCTATGGGTTGATTGAAAGGCTCGGAAAAATTGTGCGAGCAAAGAATTGCCAGATTGGTATTTTCGCTCTTGAGTTCCTTAAACGAATGGCCGTTTACCACCGCCAGATCGTTGTCGTAATTTTCCTGACTGACAAAGCCACCCGGGTTTTGACAGAATGTGCGTACCTTGTCTTTAAAA
>CAZIQU010000190.1:3087-3927 GCA_964541445.1 uncultured Lachnospiraceae bacterium
GGTTTGGGATGGCCGATAAGCTTAGATTCGTAAAGCACATTGTTCACTTTTTCCATTATTTCGCTGCGTACTTCTACGCGTACGCCGATATCAACCGTACCCGGTTCGTGCGCAATATTATGTTCGCGGCAGATCTTTTCCAGCCAGTCGGCGCCGCGGCGCCCGGTAGCGACTACCGTCTCAGCGGCAAAAATATCAAAGTCACGGTCTTTATCGGCGGCTTTTACCCCGATGCATGTGCCGTTTTCAAGGATTAGGTCACAGCACTGAGTACCGAACATTATTTCCACTCCCGAGTCAAGCAGATATTTCTCGACAGTCAGGTAAAGCTGCCGTGCTTTTTCGGTGCCGAGATGTCTTATCGGGCAGTCTACCAGTTTAAGCCCGGCCTGAATGGCATGTTTACGGATATCTTTCACCGCTTCCGGCGCGCTTATTCCGCAGATGTGATTGTCTGCGCCGAAATCGAGATATATTTTATCGGTATAATCGATGGTCTGCTGCGCCAGCTCATCGCCGATAAGCTGCGGCAGGTCGCCGCCCACCTCACTGCTGAGTGAAAGCTTGCCGTCGGAAAACGCGCCGGCGCCGGAAAACCCGGTGGTGATATCGCAATAGGGGCGGCAATTCATACATTTGCCGGTCTTGGCCTTCGGGCAGACGCGTTTCTCCAGCGGTTTTCCTTTTTCCAGTACGGTTATCTTTTTATGAGAGCCTCTTTTTATGAGTTCAAGTGCCGTAAAAATGCCGGCAGGACCGGCGCCGACGATAATGATATCGGTCTTCATGGCTGTTACCTCTTTTGTGCTTTTGTATTTTTATTCCGGTTCGGGCAATATA
>CAZIQU010000191.1:0-3901 GCA_964541445.1 uncultured Lachnospiraceae bacterium
GGGGCAGCGTTGTCGCGACCTTCTCGGTGTCTCTGCCGTCTTTCGTGATTATATTGATCATATCTTATTTTTACACACAGTTTCGTGCCAATGTGTGGGTCACTTACGCTTTCAACGGCATAAATGCCGCGGTAGGTCTGCTGATCATTAAAAGCCTGCTGAAGCTGGCAAAACAGCTGAAGGGACAGAAAAGTATGTTATTCACTGTGGGCATAGCCGTGACATCTTTCTCTCTGATGGCTTTCCTGCATATTAAAGCCGTATATGTAATAGTTTTTGCGGCGGCAGCCGGTATCGTTTTTTTCGCTGTCGGAGACAAAAAGGCAGGAGGCGACTGCCGATGATCTGTCTTGAGCTTTTTGCTGCGTTTTTTACTATCGGGCTTTTTACCTTCGGCGGCGGTCACGCCATGATACCGATGATACAGTCTGAGGTCGTTTCGCGCGGTTGGACCGATATGCAAACAGTAGTGGATTTTATCGGGGTTGCCGAATCCACACCGGGGCCTTTTGCCGTAAATATGGCCACCTTCATCGGCAATCACATGGGCGGCTTTGCCGGCGCAGTCTGCGCGACGCTGGGTGTTATCCTGCCGTCATTTATCATAATCATTTTGGTGGCCAGGTTTTTCTACGGTTTCCGGGAAAATAAGTGGGTACAATATGCTTTTGCCGGTTTAAAGCCGGCCGTTGTCGGCCTGATAGCTTATGCCGCATACAGCGTGGTAAAAACCGGCCTGTCTGTCGACCTGACCGGCTCCGGCGCGTATTTGGATATAAAAGCCGCGGCAATTTTTGCCGTGATCGCTGCTTTGAGTATTGTTTTTAAGAAGCTGCATCCTGCCGTTTTGATCGGTATATCGGCGGTTTTGGGTGTTATCTTATATGGTTATTTTTGATCATGCTGTGTAATATATATGTAATTTATTTCTTGATGCAACCGGCTTTTTGCGTTATGATGTAATAAGTGGGGTGCATCTGTGAATTGGGTCATTGAGCCGGAGTATATTGCTCTCTTAATACTGTTTATCTTAATTATGTACAGCAATAAGAGCAACAGTCCTGTCATGCCGCTTAACAACAGGCTGTATTCCGCGTGCTTATATGTGTCGTTTGCCGGTATTGCTGTCAATATAGCCACAGTCTACACCATTGAGAATGCCGTAAAGATCCCCTTATGGGTCAATATTGCCGTCAATACCGTTTATTTTATGATAACGCCGCTGATGATCGCGCTGATTTGCGTATATATTCTCTATGTTTTGTGTCAGAATTCCTCCGGCAGTAAATGTATACATATCAGTGTGCGTATATCCGCTGCCATTTATGTAATCTATTTCGCCGCGGTGATAATAAATTTTTTCAACGGCTGGCTTTTTTATTTCGATGCTGAAATGAATTATGTGCGCGGTTCGATAAACCGGCTGCTGTACTGGTACTTTGTCGCTTTTGTGATACTGCTGTTCGCTGTTTATTTGCGGCAAAAGAAGAATATGAACCGGCGATTTGTCCATGTTGTGCGGCTGATCATACCTGTATCTTTATTGCTGGGGCTTATTCAGCAGGTCTCCGCGCAGATAATGCTGACAGGTACCGCTACGGTGTGTGCGCTTCTTGTGCTTTTTATATATTTTCAGCAGCAAAACGGTGATTCCGATCATCTTACCGATCTGGCAAACAGGGAATCGTTTTTTCATACCGTGGAAGCTTATGCCTCTCGCGGCAAACGCTTCACGGTATTGATGATATGCTTACGCAATTTTAAACAGATAAATACCCGCTACGGGCAAAGAACCGGCGATATGCTGCTGAAAAAAATAGCCGTTTTTTTGCAGACCGAAATAAAAGCATCGCAAAAATGTCGTTTCAGCGGGGTGGAATTTGCGCTTATCTATGAAGATGATACCATAGAAGATTATTTGGCTCTGCGTGATAAAGTCATTGCCAGATTCTCGCTGCCTTGGCAATACGGCGATGTCAACTGCAACATAGCTGCCGATTTTGCCGATATTGAATTTCCGAACTGCGCTGATGATGTCAATGAGCTTATCGACGAAATGGAATATTGTGTTCGTATGGCAAAGATCGGGGATAACAACGGCTGCCTGAGCTTTGACGCGGTAATGAAGGCGAAATACGACCGACGCAATTATGTTATCAACGAACTGAAATATGCCATGGCACATAAGTCTTTTTATTTGGAATATCAACCCTTATACGATATTGAAAAAAAGATATTTACGCATGCAGAGGCACTTTTGCGTTTTAAAGACCGCAGCGGCGCGACCGTATCGCCGGGAGAGTTCATACCGATAGCGGAAGAAAACGGCATGATATTACCTATGAGTTGGATGCTTTTGGAAAAGGTCTGCGCTTTTTGGCAGGAGCATAAAACATTGCCTCTGGACAGCATCTCGATGAATCTCAGTTTGCAGCAGTTTGTGCAGGAAGATATAGCAGAAAAGTTTCAGCGTACGCTGATCAAATACGGTATAGATGCCCATAAGGTAAAGGTGGAGATCACCGAAAGCCTAATCGCGGAAGATAAGGAAAATGTTATCAATAAAATGCAGCAGCTTATCGATACCGGCGTGGGGTTTTATCTCGATGACTTTGGCAGCGGTTACTCAAATTTGGCTTATGTGGTCAAGCTGCCTTTCGAGTGCATTAAACTTGACAAAACGCTGATCGAGGATATTGACAAGGATGAAAGCAGCCTTGAGCTGCTGAGTTCTTTTGTTGCCGCTTTAAAATGTGTGGCCTCAGGCATAATCGTTGAAGGCGTGGAACGTCAAAACCAATTTACGCTTATTCGCTGTTCAGGCGCTGATATGATTCAGGGCTTTTATTTTTCCAAGCCGCTCGCCGAGGACGATTTGATCACTTTTTTGCGGACGCATTCACAGGCTTGACATCGGCATCGATACAGTCTAAAAATAATGTTTCTTTTTAAAATATATAATACACGCCGAAGCAACCGCCACCGAAAGGCCGATGACATAATAATATCCGTAATGCCAGCTAAGCTCGGGCATATTATGAAAATTCATGCCGTACCAACCGGCAATAAAGGTAAGCGGAATAAAAATAGTGGCGATCACCGTAAAGAATTTCATTGTCTGGTTAAGTACATATTCCAGTGCCGCCTGATATGCCGACTGCAGCTCGACGGCGTTTTCCCTCAGTGTATGCACATCGGCACTGAGCCTTTCCGCTTTGTCGGCCAAACGGCGGAAATATAGCTTATTGACCTCGCGCTCGGGTCCTGTTTCGGTTTTTTCCAGCTGCACAGCAATGTCATAAAGCTGCTCATAATAGTTATGCAGGAAAAGCAGGCGCTTTTTTGTCTGCAAAATGCGGCGTGAAAAACTCTCATCGTATTTTTTCGCGTCGATGGCGTTCTCCATTTCATTAAGCTTTATTTCCAGTGATTCAAGCACCTTGGCGTCTTTTTTCAGCAAGCCGCTGAAAAAAATATAAATAAATTTTTCCACGCAGAAGCTGTCGGCGGTGACAGCGGCAATGCATTCTGCGAACAGTGCCTCAGTGCTTTTATCACGGTCATAGGCATCAACTACCAGAAACATGTTCTTACGGAAATAAAGTCCCACACGATCGCGGGTGCCGAGAATATTATTGATGTCGACAATATTAAAAAGGCAGAAGGAATAGTCGTTGTATTCGATCATCGAGTTGCGCAGATTCCTGTTCTGAGCGGTGCATTCGGTTACTGTGGATTCGTCGAAGCCCATTTCCTGCCAATGTTCGCGCAGCTCGTCAATGGAGATGCTGCCTACGGTCATTTTTCCGGCATTGAGCCTGTAAGTGTTTTTTTCTTTTACCGCGCTGTCGATTTCGTAAATCATATAGCTTTTCCTTAATTATATTATATTCCGCCTCTG
>CAZIQU010000192.1:0-3894 GCA_964541445.1 uncultured Lachnospiraceae bacterium
TTTACCGTATCGCGTACATGAGCGGCGTTTTTAAAGGTCACTATGCCCGAAAGCGAAAAATATACATTAAGCTCCAGATAGCGCTTGAGCATCTCCTCACTCTGCGAAAATGAATGCAGCACCGCGCCGCGGCTGCCGGTCATTTCGTTTTTGAGTATATCATAGGTATCCTGCACGGCGTCGCGCGAATGTATCACCGCCGGCACACCGCAGCGGTCGGCCAGCTTCAGCTGACGTATGAAAGCTTCCTTCTGTATATCTCTTTCGGGGCCGTCATAATGATAATCGAGACCGATCTCGCCCGCCGCCACGCATTTTTCAAGCCCCAGCAGGTGTTCCAGCTCCCGCTCGCAGGCATCGTCGTATTTATCGGCATCCTGCGGATGGATGCCGGCGCAGGCGTAGATAAAATCGTATTCGGCGGCCAGCTCGCAGGATACGCGGCTTGAAGCCATATCGCAGCCGCTGTTGATCACCCATTTCATCTGCGAGCGCATACTTTCCAAAACAGCTTTACGGTCTTCATCGAAGGCGCTGTCATCAAGGTGCGCGTGAGCGTCGGTAAGTATTTTTATATCATTCATTTTTAAGGTTCCACATTGATAAGTACTTTTTCATCGGGGTAGATGTATCCCAGATGCTTTCTGGCCAGGTATTCGTAATATTCCTTCGTGCCGACGCGTGAGAGCTCCTCCAGATATATCTGCTTAAGCTCCGCCTGTTCCTCAATAGCCGCCACCAGCTCGGCTTTCTCTTTTTCCAGCTTGGCTTTCTGCATCTGAAATTTTACGGTATTAAAAACAAACGCCGCCGTCATCACCAAAAAAATGATAATCACGATCGGCGGTATCTTCTTTCGCTCCGTCCGGCGGATTCGCGCCCCGTTATTTCCGTTCGTCGCGCCGCGTTCGGTCTTCCGCGTTTTTCTCACGGTCATCTCTGCCGCCCCCGAAAAAATACTTTGCATATCTATTATAACCTGTTTTTATGCGTTTGGGTAGAGAAAGAAGCCTTTTGCATACCGTTTTCACCCGGGCGGCTCTGCCGGCATATTTTACCGTCAGCCGGTTCTTTATATCGCCGGCGGTTTTATCGGCGGCGGAATATGCCTTATCGGCCGCAGCGCGCAAGGTGTTGATAATATCAATAACAAAGGGCGAGAAAAGCCAAAAATAAACAGCGGCGCCGCCGCCCAGCCCCAATACCATATAAAGACGCAGCAAAAGATCACCAGCGGAAATAAGCACTGCCAGTACCGCCGAAAAAGCACACAGGGCATATACCGCCTCCGCCGCGCTTCGGTGCCGCGCCCCGGCAAATATGCCCCGCACCGTCAGATCATAAAGCAGAGCGCAGACCGCGCCGCCCATAAAGGTCTGCATAAAGGAATACAGCTGCAGAAGATTGCCGCGCATATTTACTTAAAGAGCCGCGCAAGAAAACCGCCGCTTCTTTCGCCGGCAGGCACATCGTCGGAATAGACCAGCGTCGTCACGTAGCCCTTCAGCGCCACCTCGCCCGCATCGAGATTCAGCTTGGTAATATGCAGATCATCGCCGCCTACCGTCAGCATACCCTGTGAGGTCTCCAGCAATATGCCTTCGTCGTTGAAGCTGTGCACATCGGCAATGCCGGTGAGCTTAAGCTCGCTTCTTGAGTTCATTTCCAGCTTATGCTGCTCTTTGGGGATATTATTTTCCATTTTTTCACCGCCCGCGAATTGTTTGATATATTAATATACGGGCGCAGCGCCGGCTTTAGAACAACTGTGAGGCGGCGGAAAAACAGTTATCAAACGCGAAAAAAAGCTTTCATTTTTGCGTGATATGGTTTATTGTAATATTATAGCAAGCAACATTTAAAACAGGAGATCAAAACAATGTCAACGAATATCGTAGAATCATTATTGAGTGAAGTACTCAGCAGCGACAGCTTAAGCGCCATGAAGAAGACCACCGGCGCCACCGGTACGGAAACGACCAGCGTTATCACCGCGGCTCTGCCGGTGCTTCTGCAGGCTCTTTCCAACGACAGCAGCGGCAAAGGCTCAAGCACGGTGGAAACGCTGCTCAACAGCTATTCAAGCAGCAAAAAGGAAAATATCGCCAGCAAGATCGAAAACGCCGATGAAGAAGACGGCCTGAATGTGCTCAACACAATATTGGGCAGCGGCACCGCCAAGGTAGAGTCCGGCGTAGCGAAAACGACGGGCGTAGACAAAGAAAAGGTCGTCAAAATACTGGCAACGGTCGTGCCGATAGTTCTTTCGTTTGTTTCCTATCAAAACAAGAAAAACAAGAAGACGGCCGCCAAAAAAAGCACCGACAGCGGCGATCAGCTTACCGAGCTGCTGGGTGATCTCGTCAATATTGCCGCCAAAAAAGACGGCAGCGGCAACGAGCTTGTCAGCGACCTGCTGAGCGCGCTGTTCAAGTAATAATCGACGCTCTGATAAACAGATAAGGTAAATAATCTCATAAAAAGCGGCATCCGCATATTTTTGCGGACGCCGCTTTTACATATACCGGCAAAAGCCGGCGCGATTACCTTTTGCGGGCTGCGCTCACAGGCAGTACCCCGCGTGCGCGTGCAGACGGCCGGAGACCTGGCGCATATAGGTGATACCGTAGCCGATCACGCTGCCCGCGGCGCTTTCCACCACGCGGTAGACCACCAAAAGCGGTTCGTCGGCACGGCAGCGCAGAATATGGCACATATCCTCATCGGGCAGCTCCGCGCCGATTTCAAGGTCGCTGGAAAGCTCGAACGGCGAGACCTTGTCTGCGGCGAGATTTTCGAAATCGGCGTATTTTATCTCATCCTCAACGATGCGCAGCCCTTTTTCGTACGGGATATATTTATCGTCGCAGGCGATCGGCATGCTCGCGTTGAGAATTATCTTTCTTATCACATATACCTTGTCGTCCTCATCGTTGAGATCGAGCATCATTCTCACATGCTCATCGGGGTATTCCACATGCACCTTATTGATCTTTACCGAATACGACGGATCGTCAAGGTTGAAGAACATGGTATATTTGTTGTTTTCGGGCTTGCTGACAAAGTAGCCCTTGCCGTGGTGCGAGAATATGTAGCCCTCATTTTCAAGGTTGGCAAGGGCAGTACGCACCGTTATCCGGCTGGTGCTGTATCGGTCGCACAGCTCATGCTCGCTCGGCAGCGGGTCGCCGGGCTTGAATTTTCGGCCCAGTATCATGGCGCGCAGCTCGTTGGATATCTTTGCGTGCAGTGCCTCAGTTTTTCTCATGACCCCTATCCTTTACATATTTAAGGCATATATCCAGCCCTTCAATGGTATTTTCGCCGTAGGCGTCGGCGCCGGTCCTCGCCAACACATCGCGCATGGCGGCGTTGCCGCCGATAACTATCAGCATCGAATCGTGCAGCCCCAACATGTTTAGCTGCTCAATGGTCGCGGTAACGCATTTCACCGAAGAAGACAGTATGCCGCTCATTGCCAGAATATCCGGCTTATTCTCCTTGACCGCCGTCACGAAATCGTCTATGGCAAGATCGACGCCGAGGTCGATGACCTCGAAGCCGTTGGCGGCCAGCGTGCTGATTAAAAGCGATTTGCCCAGATCGTGAACATCGCCCTCCACCGTACCCACAAGCACCTTGCCCAATACCGGCATGTCGCCCTGCTTTTTCATCTGCATTTCGGGAAATTTCAGTACCGTATCATAGATAAGCCCCGAGCAGATCAAATCGCCCAGATAGTATTCTCCCGTTTCATATTTCTCGCCCACAGCCTTCATGCCCTTATCGAGCAGCAGCTGCACCTCGCCGCGGGTGCGCCCGTCCTCCAGCATTTGTTTTACTATATAATATACCAGCTCGTCGTGAAGATCGCTCATGGCTTTCACCAGATCG
>CAZIQU010000193.1:0-3884 GCA_964541445.1 uncultured Lachnospiraceae bacterium
CGGCAGCAAGGCAGCAAAAGCATTGGATTATGCCGGTGAAAATTTATTGAAAGCTTTCGGCATAACGGATGACCGAAATATAATCTATACATCCGGAGCGACCGAATCCGCCAATCTGGCGATCAGAGGCGTTCTTGAGCGTTCCGAAGACATCAGCAAATACAATATAGTTACAACACAGACGGAGCATGCCTGTGTAAGCCGTGTATTCGATTATTATCAAAGGAAAGGCTGCGAAAGTCGCTGTATCCCGGTAGATCACAGCTGGAGAGCAGATGAAGACGCCCTTGTGAACGCTCTCGATGAAAGAACTAAGCTGGTCAGCCTGATATGGGTCAACAACGAAGTCGGGGCAATAAACGATATCACCGGCCTTGCGAAAAAAATAAAAAATGTAAATAAAAATATATTGATACATATAGACGCGGTGCAGGGACTGGGGAAAATAAAAGCTGATTTTTCCGATATCGATATGATTACCGTCAGCGGACATAAATTTCATGCGCCGAAGGGAATAGGCGCTCTTATATGTAAAAAAAATATCGTGCTGATACCGCAGATAGTGGGAGGCGGACAGCAAAACAACCTGCGCAGCGGCACGGTAAACGCGCCGCTTATCGCGGCTATGGGTAAAGCCTGCGAGATGATAGCCGGCGGCCGCAGTGACGAAGTAGCCGTGCTGCAAAAATATCTGTACGAAAAGCTTTGCAGCGATTACGGCGAAGAAGCCGTCAACAGCAAGATATCGACCGGGAATTTTGCTCCGCATATCATCAGTGTTTCTTTTGAAGGGATAAAATCGGAGGTTTTGCTGCATATGCTGGAGAATGACGGTATATATGTGTCAACATCATCGGCGTGCTCGGCACACAAGAAACAGAATACCGTTTTGGCGGCGTACGGTCTGAGCGACCGGCGTATACGGGCTACTGTGCGAATAAGTTTATCTGAATTTAATACGCGTGACGAAATCGATTTTTTCTGTGATAAATTAAAACAACACGTGGCATTGCTGAGCGGCATGAGGGGGAACAGATGAAAAAACTACTATTGATAAGATACGGCGAAATAAGCCTGAAGGGACTAAACAGAAATTACTTTATCGATACCCTGGCAGCAAATATAAAATATGCGCTGAAGGATTTTCCTAAAGCAAAAATACATAAAATTCAGGGCAGGATTACGATCGAAAATTATGATGATGAGCAGGATACCGACGTTGTCGAGGCGCTGAAAAAAGTTTTCGGCATCGTTTATATAACAAAAGCCGTGGAAACAGAGCCCGATATAGAGGTAATAAAAGCCGGCGCTGTCGAGCTCATGAGAGGTCGGGGAGGGCATACTTTTAAGGTGGAAGCGCGCCGTGCCGATAAGGCGTTTCCTTATGAATCGCCGGAGATCTCCAAAATGGTCGGCGCCGCGGTTTTGAAGAACACCGAGGGGCTGACGGTAGATGTGCATAATCCCGATATCCTTCTGGGAGTAGAAATACGTGAAAAAGCATATATTACCTACGATAATGTATGCGGAGAAGCGGGCCTGCCTTTAGGTACGGGCGGCCGCGGCGGCGTGCTGCTTTCCGGCGGTATAGACAGCCCGGTGGCGTCATATTTAATGAGTCGCCGAGGCATGAAAATGACCGGTCTTCATTTTCATTCATATCCTTTTACCAGTCTTGACGCTAAAGAAAAGGTAGTGGCTTTATCACACAAGCGGGCAAAATATAACTGCGGCTATGAATTGTATATGTTTTCGCTTACCAATATTCAACAGGAGATCATCAAAAACTGCCGTGAAAGTTATCTTACGGTCATATTGCGCCGTTACATGCTGCGCATCGCCCAGGAATTTTCACTAAATAAGTCATTGCAGGTATTGGTGACCGGTGAGAGTCTCGGCCAGGTGGCCTCACAGACGGCCGAGAGTATAATCTGTACCGATGCTGTCGCGAAAATGCCGGTATTCAGACCGCTTATAGCCATGGATAAAAACGAAATCGTTGAGCATGCCCGGCATATAGATACATACGAAATTTCCATTGAACCGTATGAAGATTGCTGTACCATATTCGTTCCGAAGCATCCTCAGACGCGCCCGATATTGGAGCGAGTGCTTGAGGAAGAAGAAAAGCTGCCGATGTGCGCGGAAATGATTGAAGAATCGCTGGCACAGGCGGAAAAAATAATAGTTTGAGCCCTCGACAAAATTGTATCATTTTCTGAAACAACCTATGCTATATTACCCCTGAGATTTATCTCAGGGGTTTTTTACTTGGAAGAAAACAATATTTATATAGGACAGGCTTCTCAACTTTTAAATTGTAATCGCTCACTTCTCCGTTTTTACGAAAACGAATTCGAGCTTGATATCCCGCGCAATCAATCCGGGCGCCGTCTTTACGGCAGAGTTGAGCTCGATCAGTTTCGCTTTATAGACAATCTGAAAAAAGAGGGCTACAACAACACACAGATTAAACATATTCTGGCGGAAGATCGCACCGAAAAAAATACCGAAGATGCCGGTGTTGAAGACATCAGCTGCGAAAAAAGAGTGACAAACAGCGATGTGCAGGAGATATTGGCGCTTATCGGTCAGTTAAAAAACGAACTGACAGAGCTGAAAACCGCAAACGGCGTTGAATCGAAAGAATTACTTTTGAAAGAAAATGAAGAATTGAAGCGAAAGCTTAAGGAGAAAACCTATGAGCTTGTGGAAACAAAAGAAAAACTGACAAACCTGAAAAAATACGGTTCTAAAAAGATGTTCAAAATTTAAAGGGGAGCTTACTGATGGAGTTGAAGATTGAACTTGCCGGAAATACTGCTGTCTGCGGTGTCAGCGGAGAGCTTGACGACTGCACAGCCAAGGAAGCAAGAGAAAAATTAGACTATTTACTGCTGCGCCGGGAAATTAAAAATATGGTTTTCGATTTCAATGCCGTGACTTTTATGGACTCTGCCGGCATAGGTCTTATTATGGGCAGATATAAGACCGTCAGGGAACGCGGCGGCAAGGTATATATTATCTGCGCCAATGAAAATATCAGAAAGATACTGAAGATGTCCGGTGTGCTGAAGCTGTTGGTTGATACGACCGATACTCAGAAAGCTGTTGCCTGCGCTGCCTGTCCGTCCGATATATAGGAGATAAAAAGCATGAACAATTATATGAGTCTTAAATTTAAGAGCATACCGGAAAATGAGATCATGGCCCGCAGCGCGGTAGCATCTTTTGTGAATTATCTTAACCCGGATATGAATGAGCTGGCCGATATCAAAACAAGCATATCCGAAGCTGTGACAAACTGTATAATTCACGGCTATGAGGGAAAAGAAGGAGATATTGAGCTGACGGCGATAACAGAGGGCGGGCTTTTAACGGTGAAAATCGTCGATTTCGGCAAAGGGATAGACGATATCGAAAAGGCCAAGGAACCGCTTTATACCAGCAAGCCGGAGCTGGAAAGATCGGGTATGGGCTTTACTATTATGGAAAGCTTCATGGATACAATGCAGGTCATTTCATCAGACGGAAAAGGAACGATGGTGATAATGACTAAAAATATATGCGGCGAAAGTACATATTATGCCACAGAAGAGCGATAGCCGACCTAACGAATATTTCAGCTTTGAACTGATAAATGCGGCGCAAAACGGCGATAAAGAGGCAATGGCAGAGCTTATAAAAAGAAATGCGCCGCTGATTCACAGTATAATCAAAAGATACGCCTATCTGTCGGCGGCTTATGACGATCTGTTTCAAATAGCAGTGATCGGCATGATAAAGGCAATAAAAAAATTCAGCTTCGAATATAATACACAATTTTCCACCTACGCAGTTTATCTTATCAGCGGAGAGATAAAACGGCATTTCCGCGATGACGG
>CAZIQU010000194.1:0-3864 GCA_964541445.1 uncultured Lachnospiraceae bacterium
AACAGCGGTTTTTATATATAAGAACGACATTTTAAGCCGCATTTGACTTTAGGCCTTCGGGTGGCGGGCTGTGTTATTTCTCGGGTAAAAAAATATGTGCCGCGGGTGACGGCACATATAGACAGGGTCAGCCTGATGCGTTCCGACCGCAGCGGCGGCAGACCCCTATATACAGAGATATATTATAAAAAATCAGTATGAAAAGGGATCGGCGTCGTCTTCGCGGTATTCTAAAATATCACCGGGCTGACATTTCAGCGCCTCGCATATCGCGTTCAGTGTATTGAAGCGCACGGCCTTGGCTTTGCCGGTTTTCAGAATGGAAAGATTAGCCATGGTGATGCCTACCTTTTCCGAAAGCTCGGTCAGGCTCATTTTCCGGCGTGCCAGCATTACATCCAAATTAACTATTATCATATATTTCCTTCTATATGGTCAGGTCGCTGTCGTTTTGCAGCTTGCAGGCCTTCAGCACCAGCCGGGAAAGCGCGGCGGTGCAGACGGTGACGGCAAAACCGATGACTATGACCACGACAAATATTATCAGTATACCCGGTGACATCATCTTCATCAGCGAAAGTGCAGTGGCGCCGGTAAAATACCAGATGCTTTCGATGATGGCATATACGCTGATATTTCTGAGCAGCAGAGAGTTTTCCTCACAGAATGATCTGTCTTTGTCGATGTTTTTAAATATCTTCCATGCTTCGATCAGCATCGCGGCAAACGGTATGGCGGAAAGCCAGACAAAGATCAGACAGGGCCAGTACATACCGGCGGCCTCGGGGTAGGTCTGCAATGTCTCGTCGGCCAGCAGCGGTACGACAAACGCGAAAAGCGTCAGCCCGAATATCGCGGCTATGATTACCATGGCTTTAAGCCATTTAACGAACTCAAAATGTTTCATATATTAATCGCTTTCTGACGGCGGAGCCCAATATGTAAACAGTATAAACTTTTGCGGTTATTCTGTCAATAATAATTTATCGAATGACGATATAATATTTCTGCCGTCGGCGGTGAGACTCAGCCGACGGCAGCAGAAAAAGCATATCGGCCGAAGCCGCTGAAGATATTTGCTGTTGCCGATATATCAAAAAAACCATTTGCACTTCATTGTAAAATTATTTGCATCAATGAAACCTGCTTTCCCGTAATACTTTTCGTGCATTTCATCTTTGACCGCCTGCAGCTCTATTCCCGCGGCGCCATTCTCTTTTACTCTTTTTTCAAGCTCTGCGAGCAGCATACTTCCGCAGCCCTTATGCTGATTGTTATGTGAAATTAAAATTTCTTCTAATGTATATGCGAAAAGATCGTCGTACTGTTTAAAATAACCCATGGCAAACCCTATTGCCGTATCGCTGCAGTCCTTCATGATAAGCAACTGTCGTCGATACTAAACACCTGCCGTATTCGTTTCCCCGCTGTTTCTTCTGTCCGGCAGCCCCCTTCATACTTGTTATAATGTTCAATATAAAAGGGAAGGACCGTCCCAACATCATCCGGTGACATTTCCGCTATTTTCATCGGCAATTCTTTCTCATTTACTTGCTCAAATATGCTTAAATTTCAAGTCAAATTCCGCTGCCGCGGGCGGTTCATTGCTTTTTCTCAGCCTTATCTGCCGCTTATCCGTTTCATTTGTGCGTCAAAGCGCAAAAGCGAAGCGGAGCCGCACGGAAAACGGGATCTGACACATTGTTTTATCTGCGTTCATTCCTTCATCAGCCACTCTGTCAGCTTTTTCCGATTTTTAATGCTCCGGCTGAAGCGGGTCAATACCGGCTTGCGAATGAATTTCACGCCCATCAGCCGCTCGATCTGCGCGATGGTCTCCCCGAGGTGCATCAGATCGCAGCCATTGGGGAGCTCTTTCAGCTTACCGTCGAGATTCAGCTCCATATATTCGCGCTTGCTGTAAGAATACGGCTCATACGGCGAATTCCAGAGTACAGAGTATGAGCGGTGATCCTGATGATTGCTTAAAATGTCTACATCAAGGTCATGGTACGCCCCTGGGCCGTTGATACGTACGCAGAGCACATACCAGCGTTTCTTATCCTCCTCATCGGCGTGCATTTCGAACCGCACACCCTCCACCGTGGAAAGATCGAAGCTGTAACTGCTGCTTATGTCGTAATCGCCGCTGTTCATTCGCTCGGCAATTACCGAAACGTCAAGCCCGATCTCCGCCGCGAGCTTGAAATAATTACTTTTTTTAAAAGCTTTTTGAAAATCATCATTCAGGTATTGGCACATCTCTTCGCGCAGCGGTTTAACTCTGTCATCTGCCGCCGCACGCAAAGCAAAATTCAGATTAAGGCACATCCCGTAATAGTCCTCGTCGATCGCCTGCCTGCACAGCTTTTCCAGTATTCCTAACGCTCTGTCCGTCCCCGAATAAGCCAGCAGCAGCATTGAGTATGCCATAGATTGTGTGACCTCGCTTGCCGGAACTGCAAAACTGTCGATCATGTCGCAAATATAATCCACCACAGCTTTATTATCGGCAAACGGTTTGATTTTGTCCGCGTGTTTGTCATCGATATAAAAAATACCGTTGACGACCTTGGCAAACTTGAGAAAATCCGCAGGCGGTTTTATCGGGACTTCGCCGGGGGTCAAAAAATAGGTATCGGACGACGGAAAATTTGCATTACATTGATGCATAAGGCAGCCTCCTTTTTTTCGGCGGACGGTCGGCCGTAATTCGGGCGTATAAAATACGGCGGGGATTGACTGATGACGAAAGATGAACGGTGAAAGGCTGTTTCTATTCTCTTAACTGCAATTAACCGATTGCGGCTCAAAACTCGCGGTCAGACAAAAGAATCACCCTCCCGTTTTAACGGGTTTTTGTCAATGTATTGCCAAACCTCACGATAAGCATGTTCGCTGCGGATAATGCGGTAATAAAATGATTTTTGCCATATTGAGAAACCCATTTGTTTTGGTAACCAATGTTTTAAATGATCTAATTAATTGTGAAATTGATTGTGTCGTTGTTGTAGGCATCGTCCCCCTACGATTATTTCACCTAATAATTCGTGCCGGTCTTTTACGCATATCGTCACAAAATATGCACCGCACGAAGAATAACCATAGCCCTTTAACCTATTTGGCTTTCGTTTCGCTAATTCCACACATACCCCGCAAAATATAAATAATCTCTACGTCAAATACCGATTTATCTCTCTTTGAACTCCTGTATTATTTCGCCGAAGACGTTTGTCTTTTTTAAGACATTTACCGCATATTCTTCAAGAGAGCTGCTCATCTTCGTTAATTCGGCAACTTCATCAGCATGACGTTCAAATATAATATCGGTTAGTTCCTGTTTGTTGAAGCCGGTTATATTTAAAAGACCGTATGAAGCAATACAGCATAATCTGTAATTAATTTCGATTTTTCGATCCGTAATCCATTGCATAATTTTTCTGACATCATCGGTATGCCGATACCGATCGGCAAGCTCCAGCACCTGCCGCCAATTCGGTTCATCGATATCATAGTTTTCCAAATCGTTCCATTTGCCTATTGTAGGTTTGAACACGTGCAAATACCATTCCTCCTGACATTCTTCAACATCACAAATTCCGAATTGTCTGTCGGCCGTAAATATAAGCATGCCTCTCTGTATCTGAAAGTAAGGGTTGAAAATAATTTGCTGATTAAGCACATGGCGGCAGGCTGCGCAGAACAATGCTTATTGATAACCGATATTGCGCTTTCCCGTAATTTGCATAACAGTAATTTTATAAACCGCGGTGGCTTCAAGGCCTTTGCACTGGTCAATGGGATAGTTCGGAAAATTGTAATGCTCGAGAATAGCTTTTAGGCCGATAGCTTTTTCTTCGCCTG
>CAZIQU010000195.1:0-3831 GCA_964541445.1 uncultured Lachnospiraceae bacterium
GTGGCGCAGACAGACAAAGCGGCATCAAATGGGGATAAACCGCAGGTGCTGGGCGTACCGGCGCCGGTAAACACGGACTTCTCGCTGATAAGCGAATGGGGCGACAGACTTTATGCGATACATATGCACGACAATAACGGGCTGACTGATCAGCATATTTTGCCGGGGGAAGGCAATATCTGCTGGGAAAAGCTCGTCGCCGCTCTGCGGGAATCGGCATACGCGAAATCATTCATGCTGGAGTCTGCCTACCCATACGAATATAACGAAGAGATGAATTACGGCGCAGAGCGCACCGAAACGCTGGGGGCGGCTGCCTATCTGCGGAAGGCCTTTGCCGCCTGCGCGGCGGCATCGTCAGGCGTTTCGGGTAATTAAACACCGGCGAACGATAGATCTTCAGGGCCTCGCTGACGGGCAGCCATTACACGCTCGCCGCTGTAAGCCGCATACGGCAAATTTATGAAAGAAAAGCCTGCTCTTACGAGCAGGTTTTTCTTAACTGTTTCTGTTATATTTACTTTTTCGGCGCAGGTCTACTGCGGCATTTCGGCGACAGCCTGCCATTCGGGCTGTACCTCACCGGCCGATTCGAACCCGGCGATAAGCTCATTATAATCAGTTTCGCTGATTTCAACACTGTTGTGCATATATACGGTATTGCCGTCGGCATTGACCGTAACCGTCATACTGTCGGTATATTCGGCAGTGCCGTTATTGTATTTATAGAAATCCATACCGGATTCAAAGGCGCTGTTGCTCCAGCTGATCTCAATAACACCGTCGTTGAAAAGTCGAAAATAAGTGCGTCCGCCGAAATCCATATCGAATATACGGCTGCTGCCGCTGCCGTCGTTTTTCAGTATATCATAATAGGTGTAGGCGCTGCCGTCGCTGCTGCCGGCGATGAGCAATTCAGAGGCCCCGTCACCGTCTGCGTCAACAAAAGCGTAATAAACCGGCTGCGGATAGATGCGCAGCTCCAAAGCTACCAGCGCGCCGAATTTGGCGTCCCGTTCATCAACGTCAACTGACGCATAAAAATCATTTTGCTCGGCATCATAATACTGGCTGAGCACATCGTTATACAGTTCTTCCTGTGTGGGGCCGCCCGTTTGCCCGTCAGAGCCGCCCTCGGTGCCGCCGCCCTCATTTTTCTTACCGGCACAGCCGTACAACGACAAAACGCATACGAAGCACAGCAAAACGGCGATAAGTGCCGCTGCATTTTTTTTGCCCGATTTTTTCATATAAATCTTTCCTTTCATATCGGTTGCCGTAAATTCGGTGGTAAATACATAAATACCAATATCATAATCCCCTCAAACAACCGTTTTCGATTATATCATTACGGCCGCCTTCGACCCCGGTTTTTAATCATTTAATAATGCGGGCAATACCATGCATTTGTGCCCGGGTCAGACCATTGTGCCCGGGTCAGAAATATTTCACCGTAAAAAACGGGTCTCGGGCATAAAATTGAATGGTAAAATCCTGACCCGGGCACGCCGCAAACATGCGGCACATAAGCCGCAGAAGTGCCCGGGTCAGGATTTTTTACAGAAACACCGTAAAAAAATAAAAATATTTCATCAAAAGACAGGGAAAATTAAACCATACGGAGAATATATAAACAGAAGTAAAATTTTTTCCGGAGGTTGATCATGTCCAAACCCAGAATTCTTTCCGCAACAAATATTTATCATGTGATTATGAAGGGCATCGACAGAAATGATGTCTTTCTCGACGATGCCGACAGACAGGCCTTCATAAGCCGGTTAGAACGCTTCGCCGGCAAGCTTGACTGTTCCGTTGAGACTTACTGCCTGATGTCGAACCATATCCATTTGCTTATCTGCACAAAGGGGAATTACCCGCCGGGAGAGCTGGTCAAAAGATTGTGTACCTCATATGTGCAGCACTACTTCAACATCATACACGATCATGAGGGTTCCCTTTTTCAAGGAAAATTTTTCTCGAGGCCCATTACCGACGATAATGACTTTCTGTGCGTTGCCCGTTACATAATCAACAATCCGCTGAACGGCGGGCTGACTAAAAACCCAAGCTACCGGTTTTCTTCCTTCGGCGAAACCGTCAGAAATTATGACGAAGGCAAAAACACCGGTTTTGTCGACACCTCACGGATACTCGGGATGATCGCCGATAAAATGAGGTTTTATAAATTCATCGAAGCTGCCGATAAAAAGATATTCCCCGAGGAAGCGTTTAAGATAAAGGATGCGGAAATAAGAAAGTTTCTTGCAGAAAACCTGAACATTCTGCCCGGGTCAGATCCGATAAGCCTCAAACGAACGATAACAGCCGAGCCCGCATCAAGCAGGATCGTACTTTCAGCCGTACTGAAAAGAGGCATCAGTGTTGCCAGACTCTCACGGATAACAGGCATAACGCGCGACAAAATAAATGCTATAATTTTATATAGATAATTGTGCAAAGCAACAACAATGCGGTCTTATTTGTGTACCGAAAAACACAACATATCAAACATTTTGGAATCAACAGACGAACCTAGCTCCAAAATAATATCCCGCAAACGCCTCATGACTGAAAAAATTATAAAATAAACACTTACCATGCGAATGAGCCCGGGTCAGAGATGCCGATCCTGCTATTCTGCCCGGGTCAGGAAAATATCATCGTTTCCTGACCCGGGCAGGTTCTGCGGCCCTTTTAAATCCGCTCGCGGCGCCACTGCTCGGCGGTAATAAGGGTAAAAACCTCCGTGCGGATGTCACCCATTTTTTCACAGAGCTTGTCTTTTTCGGTATGGTGGTATTTAAAACCGCATTTTTCCTGTACCCGGCGTGATTTTTCGTTGCCTTCATAATAGCCGCACCATACGGCGCCGCACCCTAATTCCTCAAAACATCGGCGCTGAAACTCACGCACCGCTTCGGGAATAAGCCCCTGACCCCAATAAGGACGGCCGATCCAATAACCGATTTCAGCTTCCCCGTCCCCCATCGGCGCGGTACCGGTTCCCGCGCGCATGATTCCGACGCTGCCTACTGGCAAAGCTGTTTCTTTGAGCACTACGGCGTATGTTTCCGGCGCGGAAAGTACCGCGTGAATGATATACAAGCTGTCCGCAACGCTCGTATGCAGCGGCCAGCCGGCTGCCGGGCCGACCTCAGGATCTTTGGCGTAGCGGTAAAGCTCTTCCGCGTCGGCGTCTTCCCATGGACGCAGCAATAAACGTTCAGTCTCCATTATCATTTTCCTTTTTCTCCGTTTCTATTTCAATTGTGCCCGGGTCAGGCTTCATCCTGCTGAAGTCTGACCCGGGTACATTCGTCAGTTCGTCAGTTAAGCGCTTCCTTCAGCACGCTGAGATTACTGCGCATGACCGAAATATATGTCGTGCCGCCATCCGCCTCCTGTTTAGACACGGACTGCAGTGAATCCATTGTCAAAATCGTCTGATCCTTTGTAAGCGTATTCGCTATTATCGTCTCGGCGATCTTATGATCTGTCCCCTCAATGGTCAAAACAGCGGTAAGCCCGAGTTCGTCCACCTTTCCGGACAAAAAAGCTATCGTTGCAAAGCTGGCTTCGGTCTCGGCGGAGCAGCCGGCAAAAGCGGCATAGTAGTTGAGCCCGTAATCGTCAGCCATATAGAGAAAAGGAAAACGGTCGCCGAAAAGCAGCGTATCGAACTTCGCAGAATCAACCGCGGACTGATATTCCATATCCAAAGCGGTAAGCTCGGCAATATAAGCGGCGGCGTTTGTCTTATATGTCTCGGCGTCAGCGGCGTCAAGAGCCTCGAGCTGTGGGAGCATATCCTCAATACGCATGCGAGTTGCA
>CAZIQU010000196.1:0-2616 GCA_964541445.1 uncultured Lachnospiraceae bacterium
TACCAACGGCTTCGTCCAACACCCCGAGGTAGTAGGCATGCTCGAAAACGAATACGCCGAGCTTATCAACGACCCGTTTGCTTTCCTGCTGGAAAAAGTATTGCCGCGTCAGTATAAAAATCTCACGGCCGCGTCTCCCGCCGCCATGCTGATCAATTACGAAAGAGCCCGCTCATCTTTGGCTGACGAGGGCGCGCGCGCCATAGCGCTGCCGATGAAGCTTACCGAAATGTTCGGCTACACAAACAATATGCCTATGGGCGCCTCAGGCTTCAGTGAAGCTCCGTATGATTTTATCGCCGACCAACTGCGCAGCTTCAGCGGCGTCAGCGCTGATATCCGCAGACATCGCGGCGAACTGTACGACGCCTGTGAAGCGGTGCTGCCGCTTTTGTTCTACTGGTCGCTCCCGACCAACCCTGACCCAATGGGCAGCGTCATGACGCCTTTACATATGCCTACCTTCATGCGTGAAAAAGACTTTGCCGAAGTGTGGCTGCCCTCATACATGAAAATGTTCCGAATGTACGCCGCTCTGGGCGTGCGCGGCTGCGCATTCTGTGAAGACGACTGGATGCGTTATGTCGATTATCTCAGTGAGCTGCCGGCCGGCTTCCGCTATATGTTCGAGTACGGCGACGCCAAAACACTCAAAGACAAGCTCGGCAAAAAATACATTCTTCAGGGGCTGTATCCCATCGACCTGGTCAAACGCGGCACAAAGCAGCAGTGTATTGATAAGGCCAAGGAGCTTCTCGATATCATGATGCCAGGCGGCGGCTACGCCTTCGGCTTTGACAAGGGTCCGCTCAGCCTTGAGGATATCAACTTCGAGAACTACTGCGCCCTGGCTGAGTTTATCAGAAACTACGCGCACTACGACAATGCCGGCGAGAGCTTCGGCGCCAAGCTCAACGAAGAGGGCTTTGTATTTGACGAAAAAGAAATACCCAAGCCGAGATCACGCTATTTTCTGGACTGGGACGAATATAAACGCAAATATCCCTCCACGCCGGACTATATGCAGGACAAATATGCGGCCTATGATAAAAACATGCTCAGCGCCGTAATGTTTATGCTCATATAACCGCGGCGGCAGCGACAAAAACATTGCTTTCGTGCTATAATTATAACGCTATGAAGATCATTGATATAACCGACGAATATGTTTTTGAAAACATAAAAGAGCGTCCCGACGACTGCCACAAAGGCGATTTCGGCCGGCTTATGAATATTGCCGGCAGCGCCTGCTATATCGGCTCAGCCATGCTTTCCAGCGCGTCCGCTCTGCGCAGCGGCTGCGGCTATGTTTACCTCGCATCCACCACCGAGGTGGCGCGCGGCGTTATTCCCTTTGTGCCGGAAGCGGTAAGCATAAGACTGCCGGCAGATGTAAACGGCTGCATCGCCCTTACCGACGCGGCCGCGGCCGCACTGAGCGACAAGCTGGCGCGTATGCAGGCCGTCGCCTTCGGCTGTGGCATCGGCAGCGGCGATGAAATGCTGCGCTTTCTCATACAGAGCTGCCGCGCGCCTTTGGTCATAGACGCCGACGGTCTTAATGCTTTGGCCGTGAACGAATCGGTGCTGAAGGATAAAAAATGCCCGATAATACTTACGCCGCATCTTGGTGAATTTTCCCGCTTGAGCGGCCTTACGGCTGCGGCGATAAAAGAAGGACGCGCCGAAGCCGTTTGCCGTTACGCCGGAGAGCATGACGCAACAGTGCTTTTAAAAGGCGCCGAAACTCTTATATGCTCGCCGAACGGCGATATGTTCCGGGTCACATCCGGCACAGCCGGTATGGCTAAGGCAGGCAGCGGCGACGCACTCACCGGCATTATCGGCAGTTTGGCCGCGCAGGGGCTTTCACCGCTTTCCGCAGCCTGCTGCGGCGCATGGCTGCACGGAGCCGCCGGGAGCGAGGCTGCACACAAAAGATCGAAAGCGGCAATGACCGCCGCCGATCTTATCGACTGTCTGGGCGATGTCTTTCTGAAATACGGTCGCTGAACCGACACCGCATGCGAATAATAAAAACGATACAGCGGGAAGCTCAGACAGAGCTTCCCGCTGTATGTATTACGCCGCTTTTATACCGGCGCAAGGCGCGAGCGAAACGGCGGTCATTCGCCGGCCTTGAGCGACTGCGCCATATCAATCTTTTTCAGCTTGCCCATCATGATCAAATCAACAGCGGCGGTAAAGAAAGCCGTGATAGCTGCCGCATAGAGAAAGCTGAGCGGATAAACGGTACGCCCGAACATGACGGCGTCCACCTCCGCTGTTCTGATAACGAATGAGTGCAGCCATATACCCAGCCCGAAGCCTACCAATATGCCCAAAGCCGACAAAATATTGATTTCCCGGAAAATATAGGAGGCTACCTCCGTCTCATGGAACCCCAGCACCTTTATGGTTGCCAGTTCTTTCCGGCGCTCACAGATATTGATATTGGTCAGGTTATACAAGACCACCACCGCCAGCGCGCAGGCGGAAATTATCAGCACGATGACGATATAATCGATGTTTTTCACCGTATTGGCAAAGCTTTCGCGAATAGTCTCGGTAAACTGGACCAAACCGATATTATCACTCTGTAAAAGCTCGCTGCTG
>CAZIQU010000196.1:2626-3807 GCA_964541445.1 uncultured Lachnospiraceae bacterium
CGACCTGCGCCAAAACCAGCTTGTAATCGGGCTCACTCCCGTAGGCGTCCACGTAGGCCGAAGCACTCATAAACCCGTATGCGGATACATAATTTTCCGAAATACCGGTAACGGTGAAATCATGCTCCAGACCGTCATTATTGCGCACGGTCACGGTATCGCCCACCTCTACGCTCAGCGTTTCGCAAAGCTTTTCTGTCAGTATCAGGCTGTTCTCATCAAAAGCTATCGTATCGCCGCTTTTGCGCTCGCGCAGATTTATCATCTGAGTGAGCATCTCCGTCCGCTGCGGCACCTCCAGCGTGATATCGCCGCTGCCGGAGGCGCTCACTACCTCGGCGCTCTCATAATGCATCACCGCATATTTTTCGGTCTTATCCCCATCATTGAGAAAACCGCTGATGATCGCGTCCGTCGCAGCGGCGCCGTCCTCGGTAAGGTAAAGCGACATGTTATATGTATATATCTCGTTGAACTGCTTGGCGACGATGTCACGGATGGAATCACGCACACCGAAGCCCGTCACCAACAGCGCGCAGCAGCCGGCCACACCGAAGACCGTCATATAAAAACGTTTTTTATAGCGGAGAATATTTCTGGCCGTCACCTTGGCGATAAAGCTCATATGCTTCCAGACAAAGCCGATCTTCTCCAGAAATACCCGTTTTCCCGCTTTAGGCGCTTTCGGCAGCATCAGCTGCGCCGGCTTTTCCTTAAGCTCGCCCAAACAGGCCCACAATGTGGCGCCGGTGGTGCATAATACCGCCGCCGGCAGCACGATAAGAGCGTATTTCCAGCGGAAAAGCGTTATTACGGTCGGCAGCGTATACATCATGCTGTAAGCGTTGGCTATCACATAAGGAAAAAGCTTAAAGCCGATGATCAGACCGATGATACCGCCCAGAGCGGCGGCCGCAACGCTGTAGCCGATATAATAAAGCATGATTCTGCCGTCACTGTAGCCGAGAGCCTTGAGCGTTCCTATCTGCGTACGCTCCTCCTCCACCATACGGGTCATGGTTGTAAGCGCCACCAGCGCCGCCACGAAAAAGAAAAATACCGGGAAGACCTTGGCTATGGCGGCGATCTTCTCAGAATTGCTCTTGTAACTGGCAAAGCTTACCGTGTCGCGGCGGTCGGTAATATACCATTGCGGCGTCTCCAGCTCATCAATCGCCTTT
>CAZIQU010000197.1:0-1705 GCA_964541445.1 uncultured Lachnospiraceae bacterium
CTTACTCATGGAGGTGAATCATGAACTTACATCAGGATAAAGATGCATTTGAAGCCCTGCTATCAGATGTCAGTCGAAGAACAGGTATCCGTAGTGACATTGTAGAAAAGGATTACTATTTGACGCTGCTATTATGGGAGCTGTCCGAAAAACAGGAGTCCCTTCCTGCCTATTTTAAGGGAGGAACCGCCCTGTATAAATCAATTGGACGTATGAAACGTTTTTCAGAGGATATTGACCTTACGGTTACAATCCACGGCTGTTCAAAAAGTCAGGCAAAAAAACGATTAGAAATATCTGCAAACAGCTATCAAACTCTTTCAAGGACATTGGATAAAGCCAGGGAAAGCAATCAGAAGGGAAGTATCACCAGTGTATACGAATATATTCCGGTTACCGATGTAGATGCCGCGGATGCTCTGCAACGGTTTGGTTATGTGAAAGTGGAAGCAACCTCCTTTACCATCAGCGAGCCAGTGGAAGCCATTGAAATTTCGACGCTGCTTTATTTGGAAGCAACCACAAAACAGCGTCGAATCCTAGAATCAACTTATGGGATTAAACCATTTTCCATTCAAACAATTAAGTTAGAACGGATTTTTGCAGATAAAATACTGGCTGCAGAGTTTTACTACCAACGGCGTATGCTGTTTGATACCGCAAAGCATCTTTATGATCTTGCCATTATGATGGAACAGGAAAGGATACGTTCCCTACTCTCATCGCCGGGAGAGCTTACAGCGATGCTCGCCTATAAGCGTGAAGAAGAAAAGGAACGGATCGGTAGCGATTTGTCGGAAAAGCCGTTTTCCGAATTTACCTTATTCGATGCGGTGTGCATGGATTCTGAGCTAACGGCAGCCTTTTTAAAAATGCAGGAGATCTATGTCTTTTCGCAAGGAGATATCCTCTCGACGGCACAGCTTTTTGAAAGAATGGCAACATTGAACAGAATCTTGCTCGAACTGGATGAAGGTCTTAAAAGGACACAAACTGCAAATGAGGGCACACAGCAGAAAATGCTTTAAAGTAATGGTTGAAATCCGAAGCTGCTATGAATGCATTTCTTACAGTAATACCATTTATACTTATAAGATTTGGACTTTTAAGCATATTAGACAAGAAAGCATTAAAACGTGCGGCTTTCTTCGCTCCACTGATTGGAAAAGAAAAAGCAGCATACTGGTTTTATCAAATTTCAAATATTCTGATCTTTGTTTATCTGTGCTTCCTCGAGATTGCGGCTGATCCGTACTGGCTTTATTCAGGTTTGGTAGTATATGGATTAGGAATATTATTGTGTATTGTGTTAGTTTCAAATTTTGCAAAACCTGCCGTGAATGGTATCAATCTTAAAGGACTCTACCGGATTTCTCGCAATCCGATGTATGTGGCGTATTTTATTTATTTTTTAGGTTGTGTGCTGCTTACTCAGTCGTTGATATTGCTTGCAATACTAATAATCTTTCAAATATCATCGCATTGGATTATAATATTTGAAGAAAGATGGTGTATAAAGAAATTCGGGAAAGAGTACATAAATTATATGAAGAAAGTAAGGCGTTATATTTAGAAAGATATCAGTTGAAATGATTGGTGAGCATGAAGAGTCAATTATCATAATAGAGCATGAACTACATTGAAAAATTAAAATTCAATTAATTTATAATATTGATGATTAAGAATATATTTTAACGACGAGTTC
>CAZIQU010000197.1:1715-3754 GCA_964541445.1 uncultured Lachnospiraceae bacterium
TATGACTCATTAGCTATGGGATTGATTATAGATTAATTACATATATAAATTGCGCTCTTTATGTATTATAGAAGTTTGCATCAGTAGAAAAATGTGACATTAGAATTATTTATTCTCACGGATAAATAGGAATTTGAAAGGAGGATATTTTGAATGTATATCTATGAATATGAACGAATCAGTAGTGATTTGATTGGCTGGGGATTTTCTGGCAACAAATACGAAACAGAAAAATACAAAGAAATTATCAATAAAAGGGCGACAGAAGGCTGGAGATACGTTGGTTTTATACCCACCTTACAGAGGGGAACTGGGCATATAGAAGAGATGGATTTAGTGTTTGAGCGGGAGCAACGATAAATTCTAATTTGTAAGGAGAAATAATAAACAGGAACATATATATAGGTTTCTGTTAAAAACTGGTAAGACTAAAATCATCAGCACACTGAGAGTTTTATTGTTAGCAGCTTTTATCTTTACTAAATTAGATATCGAGAAATGAGAGTTGTCATGTTATAATTAATATAGTTATTAAAAAACAAAAGTTGAGTGTCAGAATTTGAAAATATACCTTGACACCAAGGAGGTACCAGGCTCTATGGTCATCACAGCCGCAAGGCACGTTGAGATGGTGGTACTTCTTTTCCACAAAAAAGCTGACAAACATATCAACGTAAATGTGGAGTTTGGCGACGGCGATGGGAAAATTCCTGTTGGTAAAATAGCTGAAAAGGCAGAAGAATATAGATCTAACAAAAAAGCAACATAATGGAAATATTTTGATGAATCATGTATAATAAAGATAAAACGTACAAGGTGGTTTTTATGTTAGATTTGAAAAATTTATTTAGAGCAGTAATAACACCAAGGGAAGAAATCTTAAGAGAAAATAAAAAAAGAATCATGATGATTCTCATATTTATTTCACTTATCTTTAAGCCTATAGTTGCATTTGCACAAACGGAGGGACAAACGCTCGTTAAGGAATACGGACTATCCGTAAAATGGATTGAACCAGAAATGAACTATAAAAGTATTTACACTAATTATTTCTTTAGCGAAGGGTTTGGCGTAATTCATGTTATCTTGGATGGCAACATTTCTAAATTTGGAATTGTGGACGAGACAGGCGAAATAGTAATACCTGTCATATATGATGATTTAGGAAGATTTTCAGAGGGATTATGTTATGCCCGATTAGGCAGCAAAAAAATATTTATTGACAATGCAGGCAAGGAAATACTTAATGTAAGTGATTATGATGAGGTGGGCACCTTTCGTAATGGATTTGCCCAAACTATATCAAAGGGGAAATTTGGTCTGATTAATAAATCAGGGGATGAGATATTGCTATGCAATTATGATGAGGTTTTTAGTAATGAGAGTGGTTTAGTCTGGGCACGTAAGGATGGTTTCTATGGTTTTTTTGACAACCTTGGCAAAGAAATTAGTGGAATGATATATAGCGATATAGGAGCTAATGGATACAATGACTTCGAAAAATTGATGGTTGTTGAAAAAGATGGGAAATTTGGAGTAGTAGACAACCAAGCAGATGTGGTGATTCCGGTTGTATATATAAATGCCCTTGTTTGCGATAACGAAATTATTGCATTGAATGAAAAAGGGAAATGGGCATATGTGAATGTCAAAGGTGAAAACATTACTCCCTTTAAATTTCACTATCCCGGTAAGTTCAGTGAAAACCTTGCACCAGTGTTTTTTAACGAAAAGTACGGCTATGTAGATAAACAAGGCGAGATGGTGATCCCTTATCAATATGATTTTGCATCAGATTTTTATAAGGGTATGGCAAGTGTTACTGAAATTGTTAATGGCGAGCGTAGTTATTATATTATAGATAAAACCGGTAAAAAGCTGGCTGAGCATAAAGATTATTACGTTAAGAGGCAGGGCGATGCATTAATAGGCCAGCATGAACCTGCCGGAGGATTGGTTGAATGGTTTGGTGCCCCAAGTTATGTGGAGGCTATTTTGGATGGTGAAGGTAACAGGCTGACAGATTTTTCATATACAAA
>CAZIQU010000198.1:0-817 GCA_964541445.1 uncultured Lachnospiraceae bacterium
CAGGTAGCCACCGCCAAGATGATCATGCTGTACGGGCAGATCACCGCCGACGAGCTTGCCAAGATAAAGAAATATGTAATCAACCCGATAGAATGCCGCGAGACCGGCGACGAGCTGCCTGAAACCTTGCGCGCGCAATACAGCGTGCCCGATAAAATAGCCGTTGCGGCGGGCTTTTCCGCTCTTGATGAAGACGGCCTGCGCGATTTTATCGACAGCTACCGTCTTTCGATGGATACAGACGATCTGCGCATGTGCCGCGACTATTTTGCCGCCGAAAAACGCGACCCGACGGTGACGGAGATCAGAGTGCTTGATACCTATTGGTCGGATCACTGCCGCCATACTACCTTCAATACGCACCTTACCGATGTCACCTTCGCAGACGGCGAGGCCAACTGCCGGGTAAAGGCGGCGTATGAACGTTATCTGAAAACCCGCGAGGAGATGGACCGGGAAAAGCCCGTCACTTTAATGGATATAGCTACCGCCGCGGTGCGCTATCTGCGTTACAGCGGCAAGCTGACAGCCATGGACGAATCAGACGAGATAAACGCCTGCACCGTAAAAACACAAATAGAAACAGACGGCCGCAAAGAAGACTGGCTGCTGCTTTTCAAAAATGAAACGCATAACCACCCCACGGCGATTTCGCCTTTCCCCGGTGCCAGCACGGGCGCTGGCGGTGAAATTCGTGACGAGGGCGCAACCGGGCGCGGCGCCAAGCCCAAAGCGGGTTTGGTGGGTTTTACGGTATCCGATTTGAATTTAGAGGCGGCAGCGCGCGACTTCCCGGCGCATATGGCCACCCCGCTGC
>CAZIQU010000198.1:827-3718 GCA_964541445.1 uncultured Lachnospiraceae bacterium
AATCGAGCCGTTCGGCGGTGCGGCCACCTGCATCGGCGGCGCCATCCGCGACCCGCTGTCCGGGCGCGCCTACGTCTACGCCGCCATGCGCATCACCGGCGCCGCCGACCCGACACGCGACGTATCGGAAACAATCGCGGGCAAGCTGCCGCAGCGCCGCCTTGTCACCTCCGCGGCGGCCGGTTATTCGAGCTACGGCAACCAGATCGGTCTGGCTACCGGCATAGTCGATGAGATATATCATGACGGTTACGCGGCCAAGCACATGGAGATCGGCATGGTGCTGGGCGCGGTAAAAGCGGAAAATGTTGTTCGTGAGACGCCGCAGCCCGGCGATATTGTCATTCTTTTGGGCGGACGCACCGGGCGTGACGGCTGCGGCGGCGCTACCGGCTCATCAAAATCACACGATGTCAATTCGCTCAGCGAATGCGGCAGCGAGGTGCAAAAGGGCAACGCCCCCGAGGAACGCAAGCTGCAAAGACTTTTCCGCGATCCGCAAGCCGCAAAAATGATAATCCGCTGCAACGATTTCGGTGCCGGCGGCGTTTCGGTTGCCATCGGCGAGCTGGCCGACGGCGTTAAGATAGATCTCAATAAAGTGCCGAAAAAATACGAAGGGCTCGATTCCACCGAGCTGGCCATCAGCGAAAGTCAGGAACGCATGGCGGTAGTCGTCAAGCCGCAGAACGCCGAACGCTTCTGCGAACTGGCCGCCGCCGAAAATATTGAAGCGACGGTAGTGGCCGAGGTCACTGCCGAAGCCCGGCTGGTTATGTATTATAACGGCAGGAAGGCTGCGGATATTTCCCGCGAGTTTCTCGATACGAACGGCGCGCCCAAACAGGCGCAGGCGGCGATAAACGAGGGTGAAGTGCCCGCCGGATGCGGCATTGCCGCCGGTAAAAGCTTCGCCGTGCGTATGCGCGCTTTTGCCGGAGACCTCAATATATGCTCGAAACGCGCTTTGGCCGAAAGGTTCGATTCCACTATCGGTGCGGCAACGGTATTTATGCCCTTCGGCGGCAGAAAACAGCTCACGCCGATACAGGTGATGGCTGCCAAGCTGCCGACAGCAGGTCACACCGACGCGTGCAGCGCCGCCTCATGGGGTTTTAATCCGTATATATCGGAAAAAAGCCGCTACGCGGGCGGCTATCTGGCAGTAACGGAGGCTATCGCCAAGCTGACCGCCGCCGGCGTACCTCTCGATGAGGCTTATCTCACTTTACAGGAATACTTCCGCCATCTGGGCAATGACCCGACCAACTGGGGAGAGCCGTTTGCCGCGCTTTTGGGAGCGTTTGCGGCGCAGCTCGATTTCGGCATCGGCGCTATCGGCGGCAAGGACAGCATGAGCGGTTCTTTTGAAAATATCAGCGTGCCGCCTACTTTGGTGGCGTTCGGCGCGGCTATGGCGCGCGCATCGGCGCTTATCGGCAATGAATTCAAGTCTGCCGGTCATAAGGTGCTTTATATTGCGCCGAAATACGACGCGTCGGGTCTGCCCGAGGCGGCAAGCGCCCGCGACTGCTTTGCCTTTGTGCATAAGCTCATCGCTGCCGGCAGCATTGTCAGCGCATACGCGCTCGGCTTCGGCGGCGCGGCGGAAGCCGTATTAAAGATGGGGGCAGGCAACGCGGTCGGCTTTGCCTTTGATGAAGCCGTCAGCGAAAGCGAAATATTCGATTGGCACTACGGCGCCTTTGCCGCGGAGCTGTCCGGCGATAACAATGAAATTAACGCGCCTGACACCGTTTGTGTAAAAGCACTGGGTACAACGACCGCGGCGTACGCGACCGTTTATCACGGCGAAAGTGTCGGCGGCACCGAGCTTTTGAAGATATACGAAAACAAGCTGGACGGGGTCTACCCGATGATGCCGGAGCGGGCGGGCGCAGCACCCACCGAAAAAGGTATGGCTTATCATTATAACCGAACAACGCGTTCACACGGCGCGGCGATAGCCGTGCCGAAGGTTCTTATTCCCGTATTCCCGGGGACCAACTGCGAATACGATTCCGCCCGGGCTTTTCGCGAGGCCGGCGCGGCAGTAACGGTAATGCCGCTGCGCAACCTTACCGCCGCGGCTGTCGCCGATTCGGCGGAGCGGTTTGCGCGTCAGCTCGCGCAAAGCCAGATACTGTTTTTGCCGGGCGGCTTTTCTGCCGGCGACGAACCCGAGGGCTCGGCAAAATTCATCACGGCGTTTCTGCGCAACCCACAGGTGGCCGCGGAGATCACCGCGCTGCTCGATGTCAGAGACGGTCTGATCGGCGGTATCTGCAACGGTTTTCAGGCGCTTGTCAAGCTGGGGCTCGTTCCCTACGGACGCTTTACCGAGCTTACCGAACAAAGCCCGACACTCACCTTTAATACGGTCGGCAGGCATATTTCCAAGCTGGTACGCACCAAGATCGTATCGGTAAAATCGCCATGGCTCATGTATACGCAGCCGGGGGATATACACACCGTAGCCATATCGCACGGCGAGGGCCGCTTTATCGCCGGTGAAAAGCTGATATATGATATGGCGGCAGACGGCCGCATCGCCGCCGTCTACTGCGACGAAAACGGTCTGTACCTGCACGGCGAAGGCAATCCCAACGGCAGTATCGCCAATGTAGAGTGCATAACCTCCCCGGACGGCCGGGTCTTCGGCAAAATGGCGCACAGCGAGCGCTGCGGCGATATGATCTATAAAAATGTTGACGGCGAGAAGCATCAGCCCATATTCAAGGGCGCGGTGGACTACTTTAAATAAAAAACGATATGTTAAACAGGCAAGCGCCCGCTCGTCGCAAATTGCTCGGCTATGGCGCACCCGCCTTTACAGGCAGGGCGCTTTAGCGCCTCACATTTGCTCCTCTTCAAACGAAATGAAGGGCCGC
>CAZIQU010000199.1:0-3697 GCA_964541445.1 uncultured Lachnospiraceae bacterium
GGTTTTGCCCTGAAGCGCGTCAGCGGCTTTTTCAAAGAGCTGAGCATCCTTTTCGGTATTTTTGCAGCCGGCAATTACCAGCGGCTTATCGGTAACGGCAGCTACCTCTTTGATCTCGGCGACGCAGTCCTCAACGGATTTGTTCGCGCCGTTGGGGTCAGCGCTCTCAAGATGCAGGCAGATAAAGTCGCATCCCTCGATGGTATCGGCTTTTTTCGCCATCTGCGCCAATGTGGTGCAGCCGGCATAAAATTCTTTGAGACCGTCGGTGAATTCTTCTTCAGCCATATCGGAGATCTCTACACCGACCTTCGGTGCGTTGGCGATTTCCCCGTCAAAAGTGCAGAAAGGATAGATGCTTTCTCCACCCAATACGATCTTGCTTTCACCTACGCCTAATTCAGCTGTGCCGATAGATGAGCTGAATTTTTCGGGCGTTCTTTTAAAAGGCATTTTGTTTCCTCCCTTTATAAATGTATAAATATTATGATAAACGAACTAATTTGTAAAAAGCCCGTCCATAATCGCATCAAGCGCCTTTCTGCTGGGCGCGTCAGCCGGCAGAGCCACCGTGGGCTTGCCTTCGGAATCGTACTTATATATAAGCTCATCATGCGGAACAACTCCGGCGAGCTCAAGATTTTGCAATTTTATTTCTTCTTTTATACCGTCGGAAAGCTTGCCTTCGGGCGCTCTGTTGATGATAAGCTGCATAATCTGAGGCTTAAGCTTAAGGGAATTCGCCAGCTCGGCGACGCGGCCTACCGCCTGTACACCGCGGCGTGAGCAGTCGGACACCAGAAACAGCGCGTCTACCTTGGGCAGTATGCCGCGGCTGATATGCTCCATGCCGGCCTCGTTATCGACAACAATATAATTATAATTGCCGGAAAAACGCTGCAGCTGAGTCTTGAGTATGCCGTTTACATAGCAATAGCAGCCTTCGCCCTGCGTGCGGCCCATTACCAGCATATCGAAATCGTCAGCCTCGGTGATGGCTCCGGAAAATTTAAAATTGAGATAATCGCTTTTCGTCATACCTGCCGGTATGGGATTATCGAGCATCATCTCGGCTTTATTCACCTCTTCGCGAATATCGCCGATAGTGCTTTCAATATCGACGCCCAAAACCTCGTTAAGGTTGGAGTTGGCGTCGGCGTCAACAGCCAGCACGGGCTTTTTTCCGTGTTTTACCAAATAATCAATGATCAAACCGCAAAGTGTGGTTTTGCCGGTTCCGCCTTTGCCGGCAACGGCAATCGTATATGACATTAATTGACTCCTTTATTATTTTTATACATCAATTCAACTTATTGAATACACGTGTTCAAATTTATTATAGTTATTTTTTCTCTTGTTTGCAATAATTAGATGTTATAATGATAACGATTTTTAAATCAATAATCAAGAAAAAGTATTAGACACGAATTAAAAATGGAAAGAATTTACCGTAAACGGTTCAATGCCGCCGACCTCGTATATTATAATGTCAAATGGCTTGAAACCGATATTTACGCCGCGACGGATACCGATCTGCGGGAAATATGCGAGCTTTATATAATAAAGCTGAGAGATATTCTCGACCGATACACAGCGAAACGCCCGGTTTTCAAGACAACACTTTCGCCCTTGAGTGTGACGGATGACGCGCCTGAGATAGCTCGAAAAATGGCCGAAGCCGGCTGTTTGGCAGGCACAGGGCCGATGGCGGCCGTTGCCGGAGCCTTTAACGATATGCTGTATGGGCGCATAAGCGGTTTAAGCAGCAATATCATTCTCGAAAACGGCGGAGACATTCTCATCGCCGGCGACAAACCCCGCCGTGTCGGCATATACGCGGGCGAAAACAAGCTCAAGGACAAACTCACGCTGGAGATAGACCCGGGCGGAACGGCAATTGCGGTATGCACCTCCTCCGGCACTTTGGGTCATTCACTCAGCTTCGGCAAAGCGGATTCGGTAACGATCATATCGCGCAATTCTTATGTAGCCGACGCCGCCGCTACGGCGGTTGCCAATACCGTAAAAACACCGCAGGACATCGAAACGGCGCTGCAGCGAGCCATGGCAATAAAATATGTGGACGGAGCGGTGATCACCGTTGCCGATACGCTGGGCGCCTGCGGCAGCGTAAAGTTCGTATAAGCCGCCGGCATCGCCGGTCATCTGTACGGCCGAACCCATCGGGTAACGGTATTTATCAAATTTTATTTTTTACAGGAGCAATTATTGCATGAATGACTTTAAACTTGTTATCGACGGAGCCTGCGACCTTCCGCCGAATATCATCAACGAAACGGGCATGGTAATGATGCCGCTTTCGCTAACCATAGGCGAAAGTCAGTTCATATCGGACGACCCCAAATTGGATGTGCATGAATTTTATGAGAGAATGCGCGCCGGCGAGATCGCCTCTACGGCGCAGCTGACGCCGGTGACGGCCGCAGAAACATTTGAAAAAAACATCAAAGAAGGCTTCGATGTTCTCTATCTGGCGTTTTCGTCGGCGCTTACCGGCGGACTCAACAATGCCAATCTGGCGGCGACCGACCTGCGGGAAAAATATCCGCAGGCACGCATCGAGCTTGTTGATTCACTCAGTGCCTCCGGCGGCTATGGTTTTTTGGCTTATCATGCCGCAAAATACAAAAACAACGGCCACGATATGGACGAAACCCTGCGATATATCAGCGAGAATATACCCCATGTAGTTCACAACTTCACCGTGGACGATCTGGCTTATTTGGCACGCAGCGGCCGACTGAGCAAAGGCTCGGCCTTTATGGGCAACCTGTTGAGCATTAAACCGGTGCTGCACACGGACGATGAAGGCCGCCTCGTACCGCTTTACAAGGTGAAGGGACGGAAGAAATCGTTGGAGGGCCTGGTTAACGATATGGAAAAGAAAATGGGCTCATACCGTGAGGCTAACGATGTCGTCTTCATAAATAACGCCGATACCCCCGAAGATGCCGAATTTATCAAAACACAGCTGAAAGAACGCTTCGGCATTGAAAATGTACTCATCTGGAACATCGGACCGATCATCGGCTCCCACACCGGCCCGGGCACCATGGCGCTGTTCCACTTCGGCGAAATAAGGTAATAAGAAAGCTGAAGGTGCGGAGATGCGGCGTCTAAGCAAGTCGCCGAAACAATAAAACATTATTAAAAGTTTATTTGATAAGCATTAAAAACATTGCGCCGCAGCATATACAAAGCAATAATAAAAGCGTGATAACGCGGAATATCGCCGGCGCATTTACCGGCAAAAGCGTTTCGGGAAAGGAAATCATCTATGAAACTTATCAGTATTATTATCTATCTGGCTATCGGTGCGCTCTCCGGCTGGCTGGCCGGCAATATCATGAAAACAGGGGGCAGCCTGCTGCGAAATATCGTACTGGGCATCTGCGGCTCTGTTGTCGGCGGCTGGGTCGCCTCAATAATAGGCATCAGCGCCAAAGCGGTTTCTTTGGGAGGCATTCTTATTTCGGTAGGCGGCGCCTGCCTGCTGATATTCTTAGGGCGTATGATCTTCAAGAAATAAATAGCGTATTGAAATTATTACACTGATAAAACAGAGCCGCGTCAAAGCTGCTCTGTTTTTGTTTAATACCAAAAATTAAAAAACAGCTCATGCTGCGCCGAAAACAAATCAGACCTATCGGCTCAGACCCGGCTCAACCGGAAAATT
>CAZIQU010000200.1:0-3684 GCA_964541445.1 uncultured Lachnospiraceae bacterium
GAAGAAGAGAAAAAAACACTGCTGAAAACCCTGGGAGCCAACAAAATGCAGCTGCTCACCAAGGTAGTCATCCCATCAAACTGCGAAAACATCATCAGCTGCATGAAAATAAATGTCGGGCTGAGCTGGGTCGGCGTGATCATGGGTGAGTTTCTGGTAAGCAAAGCCGGGCTGGGATACCTGATCATGTACGGTTCGCAGGTGTTCAATCTTGATTTGGTCATGAGCGGCATCGTGATCATTTCACTGGTTGCCGCCGGCATGTACGCGGGCATAAACGCGCTGGAAAAGTTCGTACGCAAGAAGTTCGAAAAATTGTAACAATATGGCAAAAAAAGTGCGTATTTACGCGCTTTTTTTGCTGTTTTTTTGTTCTAAAAGATTGTCTTTGTCAACACGATATGGTATAATTTTTTTGTCGAAATAAACACCCGGGACAATGACGGCGAAGACGATTTCGCTTTGACCGATATAAATCTGGAAATAACACAGGGAGAATTTGTGTTTCTGGTAGGCAAAAGCGGCGCCGGCAAATCCACGATGATAAAAATGCTCCTCAGGGAAATTCTCCCCAGCAGCGGCACGATAACCGTTGCCGGTAAAGATGTCACCAAGCTGAACGACCGGCAGCTGCCTTATTACCGCCGTAAGATCGGCGTGGTATTTCAGGACTACCGTCTTCTTGAAACAAAAACGGTTTTTGAGAATATCGCTTTTGCAATGGAAGTGGTGCAGACCGACCCCAAAACCATCAAACGCATAGTACCCAGGGTACTCAACATGGTAGGGCTCAGCGGCAAGTCACGCAAATACCCCGATGTGCTTTCCGGCGGAGAGCAGCAGCGGGTAGCAATCGCCAGGTCTATCATCAACAACCCGAAAATACTTATTTGTGACGAACCGACCGGAAATCTCGACCCTCTCACCAGTGCCGGCATCATGAATCTGCTTACCGACATCAATGCCACGGGCACGACCGTACTTATCGCCACCCATGACATAACCATGGTAGACCGTATGAAAAAACGAGTGATTGAGCTGGACAAAGGAATTGTCGTAAAAGACAGGATCGGAGGTTACTACAATTAAACTATCAACGATCAAAATATTTATCCGCGATTCGTTTCGCAGCATCCGCAGAAATTCTGTCATGAGCCTGGCGTCGGTCCTTTCCGTTGTATGCGCCCTGCTCATCGTCGGCGTGATCATGGCCGTGGTGATCAATATCAATTACATCACCGGCAATATCGAAAAAAGTCTGGAAGTAAAAGTATATCTGAACGACGGGATATCCACCGCCCAGCAGGAAAACATCTACCGTACGCTCTTGGCGCAGGACGGCGTTGAGAGTGTATCGTACGAATCCAAGGCAGAGGCACTCGAAAATTTCGCCGAAAGCCTCGGAGAAGACAACAAATCGATAATCTCGACCTATACTCCGGAGAATTCACCGCTGCCGGCCTCTTACATCGTGCAGATGAATGATTCCGAAAAGCTGGCGGATGTTTATAATGTTGCCGTGGCTTTAGACGGCGTGCGGGATGCGGATTACGGTGAGCAGACGGTAAAGCAGCTTCTGAAATTCAACAAATTTACCAATACGCTCAGCTGGGTGGTCTTCTCAATACTCAGCCTGATAGCGGTATTTATTATATATAACACCATCAAGCTGACCGTATTTACCAGACGCAATGAAATATCGATAATGAAATATGTGGGAGCGACCGACTGGTATATACGCTTCCCTTTTATAATCGAAGGCGCCACTCTGGGAGTTTTGGGGGCGGCCGTATCGGTACTGCTGATAAGAAATTTTTACTATTATCTCATCGGCTATATACAAGGCACTATCTCTATTTTGCCCCTTGGCTCAACGCTGGCTCCGGCCGGCATGGTAATGGGCAGAATATCATTGTCATTTTTGCTTTACGGTATTTTTCTGGGAGCACTGGGCAGCAGTTTTTCACTGAAAAAATTTCTGCATGTATAGGAGTAATCAATTGAAGAATAAAATGAAAAAAATAACAGTGGCCGCACTGATCGTTTTAATGACGATAGCTTTTCCCTTTTCTGCCGTATTGGCCGACAACGCGTCGGATCTGAAGGCGTTGGAAGAGAAAATCGAAGCGGCAAAGCAGAACGCCAGTGATTATTCGGAGGTTGCAGAGCTGCTGACCCAGCAGACCGAGCTGCTGGACACGCAGATAGACGAAACTCAGGCCAAGATCGACGGCTTGAATGCTCAGATAAGCGAGGCCGAAGCAAAGCTTACAGCGGCGCAAAGCGAACTGGATGCAGCCACGGCCGACCGGGTAACATACCAAAAGCAACTGGACGACAGGCTGGCGGTCATGTACATGAATGGCGACAAGGGCTATCTTGAGGTGCTTTTCGGCGCCGAAAATTTTGCCGACTTCATCGAACGGGTAAATGCGGTAACCCGCATCATCAAATATGACAACGAGATTGCGCTGAAGCTGCAGGAAGCCGAAGCTCTTATCGAGCAGAAGACTACCGAAATAACCGAGCAAAAGACCAGCCTGGAAGCCTTGCAGGCGGAAGCGACCGCCGAGCAGAACAATCTTGAAGCTCAGAAGAGCGAAAAAGAAGCCAGCTTTGAAGAAGCTAAGGAAAATGAAGCTTATTGGACAGCGATGGCAAAGCAGGAAGAGGCCGAAGCCGCCGAGCTGCGAAGGATAATAGCCTCAAGCAACTCGGATTCAAACTTTGCCAATACATATACGACCTTTTTATGGCCGATACCCGGTCACTATCAGATAACCAGCCCCTACGGTTACCGCTATCACCCGATTTACGGATATTACAAATTTCACTACGGCGTCGATGTCGGCGCCAATCTCAACAACCAGATCATCGCTCCGGCCAACGGAAAAGTGATTTTGGCGAGATATTACGGCGGTTACGGCAACTGTGTTATCCTCGATTTAGGCAAGGATACCTCCGGCAATCAGTACAAGATGCTTTTTGCCCATATGAATTCGCTCAATTGCAGTGTGGGTGACATAGTAGGGCAAGGACAGGTCATAGGTTTTGCCGGTACCACCGGCTCATCTACCGGTGTTCATCTGCACTTTGAGGTCATTATAAACGGAACAAACTATAACCCGCTGGATTATGTAACGAAATAAAATACGACAGGAATTTGCTGCTTTGATGCTGCTATTACACACAACAAGGGGTAACAGAATGGCTGTTTCGCCAAACAGAAAATATATAAAGCTCTTTTGTGCAGTATGTTCTTTTGCCGGTGCCTATGCGATAAAAATATTTTTGCAACAAAAACCGACACAGTTTTTTATTCCAATAGTTTTATTCCGGTTGCTGTATTTGCGGGTTTTTATTTTCTTATATTAAATGCATTTTCAAAAGCTGATAAGCGCCGCATGATATGCGGCGTCATATTCGGGTTTATACTATCTGCCACACTCACGACCGGCCGATTTGTATATATTAATGAGGCACCGGTTTACAGCTTTGCCAACATAATTGGCACATTAACCAATGCCATTTTATTTACTATATTTTGTAACCGTAAATTATTATAAATACGAAGTGGATTACATTCGGGTATATCAAAACACAAGTACTCCGGTGCAACAAATAAATGAAAATAAAAAAGTTTTTTATCCAAATCCATGTCAACATTCTTTGAACATCAACAAT
>CAZIQU010000201.1:0-3631 GCA_964541445.1 uncultured Lachnospiraceae bacterium
GCTTAATGCCGAAGTATATAAGGTGCCTGTTGACGGGTACGAATTTTTGGAAAAACTGAGAGGATACGGCGATGAGTAAACCATATGTGGCTTTGGTCGGCAGACCCAATACCGGCAAGTCAACTCTTTTTAACCGTATGGCGGGAAAAAGAATATCAATTGTGGAGGATACTCCGGGGGTGACGCGCGACCGCATAATAGCCGAGGCGGAATGGTGCGGTACTTCATTTTATGTGATAGACACGGGCGGCATAGAGCCGGACAGTGTCGAGCCGATACCGGCGCAGATGCGTCGTCAGGCGCAGGCGGCCATGGATATGGCCGATGTAATCATTTTTATCGTCGATGCCAAGACCGGCGCAACCGCTTCGGATCGTGAGATAGCGGCAATGATTCGTAAGAAAAGCGCTGATGTCATTTTAGCGGTGAATAAGATTGACAGCCCGGATAAGGCGCCGCTGCTTTATGAATTTTACGAATTGGGGCTGGGCGAGCCAATGCAGCTCAGTGCCGAACACGGACTGGGACTCGGTGACATACTCGACAAAGCTTTGAGCATGTTTCCGACGGAAAGTTTGGGGCAGTCTGCTGACGAATGCAGCCGCATAGCCGTAGTCGGCCGACCGAACGCCGGAAAATCGACATTGATCAATTCACTGTTGGGCGAGCAGCGGGTAATAGTGAGCGAGATCGCCGGAACTACGCGCGATGCCGTCGATACGGATTTTTCCTACGACGGACAAAGTTACGTTTTGATAGATACTGCCGGTATACGCAAAAAAGGCAAAAATTCGCCGGCAATCGAGTATTATTCGATGCTTCGTGCTCTTAAGGCAATAGAGCGCAGTGAAATATGCCTTTTGGTGATCGACGCCGTTGCCGGCGTTACCGATCAGGATGTTAAGATCGCCGGCATGATTAAGGAAGCATATAAGGCTATCGTCATAGTGATGAATAAGTGGGATCTCGTGGAAAAAGAGACCAACACCATGGTGCATATGCAAAAGGATATTATGAGCAAGCTGCATTTCGTCGGCTATGCCGAAACGGTTTTTTTAAGCGCTGTGGATTCCGGTCGGATGAACAGGCTTATGCCGGCCGTGGAAAAGGCTCTTGCCGAGTATGCCAAGAGAATCACTACCGGTTTGCTTAACGACGCTCTCGGCGATGCGGTGCTGACAAATTCTCCGCCGGTAAAGAAGGGTAAACAGCTGAAGATATTTTATATGAATCAGGTGAGCGCGAAACCGCCGACATTTGTAATGTTCGTCAATGACGATGCTTTAATGACTACACAGTATGAAAAATATCTTGAAGGAAAGTTGCGTACCGCCTTCGGCTTTAACGGTACTCCGGTGAAATTTATATACCGTAACAAAGGCGCCGCGGATAAAAACAAGGCATAAAATATTACCTTCGTGAATAGTAATTATTATGACGATATTCACGGAGGTATTTTTATGTACACGGAAATTTATGAAGATATATCAAAAAGAACCAACGGAGATATATACGCAGGCGTCGTCGGACCGGTACGTACAGGTAAATCGACCTTTATAAAAAAATTTATGGAGCTGGTCGTAATTCCCAATATAGAAAACAAATACCGAAAAGAGCGCGCCGTAGATGAGCTGCCGCAAAGCGGGTCTGGCCGAAGCATAATGACCTGTGAACCGAAATTTGTGCCCGATGAGGCCGTCGCTATCAAGCTTTTCGGTGTTGCCGATATTCGGGTGCGCATGATAGACTGCGTAGGTTATATGGTGAGCGGCGCTATCGGCGCGGCGGAAGACGGTGTGGCGCGCATGGTGAATACACCGTGGACGGACGAAGCGGTGCCGTTTGAAAAGGCGGCGGAAATGGGTACGCGTAAAGTAATAGCCGACCATTCTACTATCGGCATTGTGGTCACCGCCGACGGCAGCTTTACCGATATAGCCCGCAGTGAATATGCGCACGCGGAAGAACGGGTTGTGAGCGAACTGAAAGATCTGCATAAGCCTTTCGTAGTGGTTTTGAATTCCACCCATCCGTACAGCGCCGAAACAGAAAGTCTGCGCGCCGAGCTGGAAGAAAAATACGCCGTCTCCGTGGTCAGTGTCGATATCCTCACCTTGGATATGCCGGCGATCGAAAATATTTTTGAAAAGGTTCTCTATGAGTTTCCGGTCAGGGAGATTACCTACAAGATACCCAAATGGACTGCCAATCTTAAAAGCGATCACTGGCTCAATTTGCAGCTGCATGATTTTATCGGCGCTTCTGCCGGCAGCGGTGAGAGACTGCGTATGGTAATGGAAGGTATCAGCGAAAATGTCTGCGAAAGCTTTTCGCCGCGTATCGAAGCCGTAAAGCTGAGCAGCGGTGATATTACCTCGGTGCTGGCAATAGACAACAGCGTTTTTTATAAGATCGTCGGCGAGGAAAACGGTATAAGCGTGAAAAACGAAAGTGATCTTTTCACGCTGCTCACCGATCTGCTGGTGAAAAAGCAGTCCACGGAAATATTAAGCGGCGCTATCGCTTCCGCCTTGTCGGCCGGGTATGGTATCGTTTATCCCGATTTTACCTCCCTCAAGCTCAGTGAACCGGAAATGTACGCCGATTCCGGCAAGTACGGTATCTGCCTGAAGGCAGCCGCTGAAGCGCTGCATGTAATAAAAACGGACATCACCTCCGAAATATCCCCGGTGATAGGCGATGAAACCGAATGTAAGCTGTTTTTAGAAAAGCTCATTTCCGAGTATCGCAACGATCCGCAGAGTCTGTGGAATACCGAGATCTTCGGGCGTAAGCTCGCAGATATGATGCAGGATAACGTCAGAAATAAACTCGTATCGCTCAGCGAAGATACCAAAACCAGATTGAATCGAGCGGTTACAAAAATAACCAACACGCAAAAGGGCGGACTTTTTATCTTCTGGTTGTAAATGTGCTTTTTGATGCTGTAAATAACGGTGCAGGCTGATATGGATTTATTTAAAGGCGGAAGTCGTTTATGTTTTTCTGACTTCCGTCTTTGTTTTTTTGCGGCTTTTTGAGATTACCGACAAGATTGGCCGATAAAGCATGGGCTTTTCATGTAAACCAACAGAACGAAATGTTAAAATTTGATATGTATTTTATTTGTATAATTTGTAAGGCATAACAAAATCGTTATCGATATATAATAGATATGATTATTCATAACAACAAATTATTTCATTACTCACAAAGATGGTAGATATCAAAACAAATCGGTTTTTCAATATGGCTAAAATCATTTAATGGCCGCATTATCATCATCGTTATAAAGCAACGCGCCGAAGTATGTTACCGTGTTTTCACCGTTGCGGTAAGAGAGACCGGTATTTTTGGCTAATTCGGCAACATTTATGCCGAAACCCTCCAATGAATAAAACAGCTTCTGCGGAAAGCGGCACGGGGCATCGGGGTAGGTGCATTTTTCGCACCTGATACAGCTTTCATTGGATAGGAGCATAAAATCCGTTTGCTGCGTACAGATAATATCATAAAGTGCGTCACATACATCCTTAAATCTGCGGTGGCCGTTATGCATACCGGTCACGTCAAAGGAATTTTTCAGCGGATAAACGGAATTAAACACTAAAATTTTCTTATATTTTTTATA
>CAZIQU010000202.1:0-3628 GCA_964541445.1 uncultured Lachnospiraceae bacterium
ACGGCCCGCTGGCAACATGGTATGAAAAGCATAAGGATGATGAAAACGTTTTATTTTTACCCAAAAGCGAATATGATGCCTTCTATATGACGCCGCTGGCGCAGATACTGCGCGATCACGGCTGCGAGGGTGTGCGGGCCGCCGGCGTATGCACCGATATATGTGTCTTTCTGACGGTATACGGCGCTTACAAGGCCGGGTTTGCCACCGAGGCGGCCGCCGGCGAATGCGCCACCTTTACCGATAACCAGCAAATATTTTTAAAGCAGATGAACGCCATTTATAAAACAGAGCTCGTCTGAAGGGAAAACGCATGGATAATACTCTGCCGAGACATGTCGGTATAATCATGGACGGAAACGGCCGCTGGGCTCAGAAGCACGGCGCAGTACGCGCGGTCGGCCACCGAAGCGGTACGGAAAATGTACGCACGGCGATAAGCTACGCCTCCGAAAAGAAAATAGAGGTGCTTACCCTTTACGCTTTTTCCACTGAAAACTGGAAAAGACCGGCAAACGAAGTTAACGCCATAATGAATCTCATCATCGAATATCTGCGGCGGGAAACGCCGGAGATGAAAGCAAACAATGTTGTGCTCGGTTTTATCGGCGATCTTTCCCGCATACCGGCCGCTTCACTGGCGGCGATAGATTATTCGGTAAAAGAGATGCAAAACAATACCGGGCTGAAGGTAAATATCGCGCTCAATTACGGCGGACGGGCGGAAATAACCCGCGCCGCGCGCGAGCTGGCCCGCCAGGCCTGCCTTGGGAAAATCAAGCCGGAGGATATCACCGAAGAAATGCTCGGTGCCAATCTCTATACCGCCGGACAGCCCGACCCCGATCTGATCATCCGTACCGGCGCGGAAAAACGTATTTCCAATTTTCTTACCTGGCAAAGTGCCTATTCCGAGCTTTACTTTACCGATGTTCTCTGGCCGGATTTCAGCGAGGAAGAATTTCAGAAGGCTCTCGATTTTTTTGCCAACAGAATCAGAAGGTACGGAGGACTATAAAATGCTCAAACAGCGTATAATAACGGCAAGCGTGATATTGGCGGCTCTGACCGCGGTGCTCATCATCGGCAAATATGCCTTTTTCGTATTCGTGCTGATCTTCGCCGTCGGCGCCATGTACGAATACAACGCTCTGGTAATGAATGATAAACGGATAAAATCGGCAATATTGCCGTGCCTCATGACGGCGGCGATCATGCTGAGCTCAGCGTTTCTGCCGCAGTATACCTACGCGGTATTCGTGCTCTGCGCTTTCGCGCTTTTTATCAGGCATCTGGTGGAAAAAAGCGCCGTTGAGGCTAAAGCCGATCACTGCGTATACAGCATATGGGGGCTGATGTATATCGGTCTGTTTATGGCTTTGGCATCCCGACTGATCTTCGCGCCTTACGGCTATTATGTGATACTGCCGACGATATTGGCGGTGGTCACCTGCGACAGTGCCGCTTATTTTATCGGCACGCGCTTCGGCAAGCATAAGCTGTGCCCGTCGATCAGCCCCAACAAATCGGTAGAGGGCGCCGTCGCCGGCTTCGTGACCGCGGCAGTCGTATTCGCCTGCACGCTCTTTGCAGCAAAAGATGTGCATTTCGCCAACAAAACTTTGTTTTATCTGACCGGCGGCGCTGTCATCGGCATAGTCGGGCAGCTGGGCGATTTGGCCGCTTCACTGATAAAGCGCAAATATAAAGTAAAGGATTTCGGCAATATCTTTCCCGGACACGGCGGCTTTCTGGACCGAATAGACAGCGAGCTCTTCTCGCTGGCCGCTGTATATTATCTGGCTCAGACTTTGATCAAAATCATATAGGATAAAAACATGAATACCGTTATTACTATTTTAGTTGCCTTGCTGATTTTCGGCATATTGATTATATCCCACGAGTTCGGCCATTTTATCGCCGCGCGCAAATGCGGCGTGGAGGTCGAAGAATTTTCCGCCGGCATGGGCCCGCTGCTGCTGCAGAAAAAAACGGAGAAAACCGCCTATTCGCTGCGGCTGTTCCCCATCGGCGGGTTTTGCCGCATGAAGGGTGAGGATGACGAAAGCGACACACCGGAAGCCGGATCACTCAACGCCGCCAGCCCCATAAAGCGCATAATAATACTGGCGGCGGGCGCAACGATGAATTTCATCGTCGCCGTTCTGATATTCTTCGCATTATTCTGCATATCCGGCACTGATGCCACCAATACCATCGGTTCTTTTGCCGACATATCACCGGCACGTGAGGCCGGTATTGAAGTCGGCGATACGGTCACCGCCATCAACGGCAGTGAAATAAAGACATGGGAAGACGTTACCGGCGCCATTCGCGGCGGCGACGGCAGCATTCTTAAAATAACGGTGAAAAAAGCGGACGGCAGCCTTGTTTCGTATGATGTTGAGCCTTATTACAGCGCCGAAGAGGACGCCTACCTGGTAGGCATTTCCCCCAAGGTGACAACCAACATATTCAAAGCTATGGGCACGGCTTTTTCCATGCTCGGCTATATGATAGCCGCCATCTGGAATGTTTTCGTCGGGCTTTTCCGCGGCGAAGTCGGTTTAGAGGCGTTCAGCGGGCCGATCGGTGCCACGGTTGTCATCGGTCAGTATATACCGCAGGGGCTGATATATATACTCTCGATTGCCGGCAGTATCTCGGTCAGCCTGGGCTTTTTCAATTTACTGCCGATACCGGCGCTCGACGGCAGCCGTATTCTTTTTGCCTTTATCGAGCTGATAAAGGGCAGCCCGGTCAACCGCAAGCTGGAGGGTCGTATCCATTTTATCGGCTTTGCCGTACTGATCGTCTTCGCTCTGTTTATCGCCTACCGCGATATAATTACGTTTTTCTGAGGGTAAAAAAATGCACAGTATAAAAAGCGTAAATGTCGGCGGCGTGGTCATCGGCGGCAATGCCCCGGTCAGCATCCAGTCGATGATAAATGTCCCTATTACCGATACAAAACGCGCTATTGAGAGCATCAATGAGCTGGCCGATGCCGGCTGTCAAATCATACGCGCCGCCGTACCCGATGAGGAAAGTGCCGCTTCCCTCAAAGAGGTACTGGCGAATATATCAATTCCGCTGGTTGCCGATATTCATTTCGACTACCGTCTGGCCATAAGCGCCATTGAAGCCGGTGTTGCTAAGGTACGGATAAATCCCGGCAATATAGGCAGTCGTGAGCGTATCGCTGCGGTAGCCGCCTGCCTTAAGGAGCACGGCATACCGGTGCGCATAGGCGTCAACGGAGGCAGTCTTGAACATGATATTTTGAAAAAATACGGCGCGCCGACCGCGGCGGCAGTGACAGAAAGCGCGGTACGCGCCATTGATGCCTTTGCCGAATTCGGCGTGGAGGATATCGTCGTTTCCATCAAATCCAGCAGCGCCGCCACTACCTACGAAGCCAACATGTATTTCGCCGCCCGCTATCCGCAGTATCCGCTGCATTTGGGTGTAACTGAGGCCGGCGCTCATATGAGCGGCATAATTAATTCGGCCGCGGGCATCGGGGCGATGCTGCTCGGCGGTATAGGCGACACCGTCAGGGTCTCTCTGACCGGCGATCCGCTGCAGGAGGTCAAGACGTTCCATGAAGCCGACCACGACGAGATGG
>CAZIQU010000203.1:0-3280 GCA_964541445.1 uncultured Lachnospiraceae bacterium
AATAAGCGCATGAATATACCGGCGGGCTTTGATTTTATCAAAGAAGAAGATATACCGACGATGATAACATGGGCGTTGGCTGAAGCCAACCCGGTATACCCCGTGCCGGTGCTGTATGATCGCGAACGTTGTGAAAAAGTCATAAGAAAAATAATGATATAGGTGTAAATACCATGGCATACAGCATTAACGATAACTGCATAGGCTGCACGCTTTGCGCGGGTTTATGCCCTGTGTACGCCATAACCGGCGAAAAAAAACAGAAGCACGAAATTAACGCGAAACGCTGCGTTGAATGCGGCGTTTGCGGCAGAGCCTGTCCCTCCGGCGCGATAGTTGACGCCGGCGGCGGTACGCCCGTGAAGGTCTCCCGCAAAAACTGGCAAAAGCCGCAGATAGATATAAGTATATGCAGCGCCTGCGGTATGTGTGCGACGGTTTGCCGGGCTGAAGCTATCAGAATCGGTTACCCTAAATATAAGGGCGATACAGCGGTAAGCGCGGTGCTTGAGAAGCCGGATAAATGCGTGGGCTGCGGTCTATGCGCGCGTGAATGTCCGCTTACGGCTATAAGTATGAAAGGCGGTGAAAATTAAATATGAATGCACCTTTGTACTTAAAGATCGACCTTTCTGCGGGTACTCATGAAGATTATAGAATATCAGAAGAGTATTTCCGAAAATATATCGGCGGTAAGGCTTTGGCGGCAAAGCTGCTTTTAGACCTTACCGAAGCGGGTATTGACCCGCTGTCGCCGGCAGCCATGATAATAGTAAATACCGGGCCGCTTAACGGCACGGGCGCGCCTTCGTCGAGCCGTTTCAATATGAGCTTCAAAAGCGTGCAGACCGGTTTTATCGCTTCTTCAAACTGCGGCGGTCAGTTCGGTGTGATGCTCAAAAAAGCCGGATATGACGGCCTTATTATCACAGGTAAAGCGGCTCAACCGGTGCTGCTTGATATTACCGACGGTGCGCTCACCGTAAAGAGCGCCGGAGAGCTTTGGGGGCTTGATACCGAGCAGGCTCAGAAAAAATTGCCGCGCCATTACGGCAAGATCGTGATCGGCCCTGCCGGTGAAAACCTGGTGAGATATGCCGCTGTCGCTTCGGGAGAACGCATGGCGGGACGCTGCGGAGCGGGGGCGGTATTCGGCAGCAAAAATATCAAGGGCATAATCGCTTACGGTACACGCCGCGCAGAGGTTGATAACAAAGAAAAATATTATAAATATATCAAGAAGTGGGTCAAATTCATAAGAAATCACCCCATGACCGGTGAAGCTCTGCCGCATTTCGGCAGCGCCGGTTTGGTAAGCAAAGCGAACGCGACCCACGCGTTGCCCACCCATAACTTCAAATACGGCCACAGTGACAATGCCGATAATGTGAGCGGCGAAACGCTTGCCGAAAAAGATCTGGTGAGAAATTCGGGCTGCATCAGCTGCCCGATCCGCTGCGAAAGACGCGTATCGGTAGACGGCAAGGAGGTAAAGGGTCCCGAATACGAAACGCTCGGTTTCTTCGGCCCCAATATCGACTGCTATGACATGCAGAAGATATTGAAACTCAATTATTTGTGCGATAAACTCGGGGTCGATACTATATCGTTCGCTTCATCGGTGGCTTTTGCCATGGAGCTTAAAGAGCGCGGCATGGCCGATTTCGGTGTGTCCTTCGGGCATATCGAAAATATCGAGGAGGTTTTGGATAAAACCGCTCACCGCGAGGGGATATATACCGATCTGGCCAACGGCAGTAAATGGATGGCCGAAAAATACGGCGGAAAAGATTTCGCCATGAATGTAAAAGGATTGGAAATGGCCTCGTACGAGCCGCGCCGCTCTGTGGGCATGGGGCTTGGCTATGCCACCGCCAACAGAGGCGGCTGTCATTTGAACGGCGGCTATCTGGCGCTGCTTGAATCGGTAGGCGTGCTTTCCATGGATCCGCAAAGCACTAAGGCAAAAGCCGAATTTACGGTGTTTATGCAGGACGCTCTCGAGGCGGTCTCTGCCGCGGGCTGCTGCCTTTTCTCGGCACAGACCTTTATTCCCGCCGTATTCTTCAGGCTCGGCCCGTCGCATCCATTGACACGCTTTGTCGGTAAATTTCTGCTGCATCTGGGCGGCGCGGTAAAATGGCTGGTAAAACACGCAAAGATACTTCACATCAATATGCTTATCATACTGCCGCATGCCGAAGCCCTGCGGCTGGCCACCGGCTTTAAAATATATACCGGTGAGTTTTTGGAGTTGGGCGAACGCGCTTACAACTTAGAGCATCTTTTCAATATACGTGAGGGCTGGAAAAAGGAAGACGACAGCCTGCCGGACAGACTGACAAAAACGCCTCAGGCAGAGAACAGACCCGATACCGTGGTGCCGATAGATAAAATGCTGCCGCGCTACTATGCCACACGGGAGTGGAGTTCCGAAGGGGTACCCACGGATAAAAAACTTAAAAGGCTGGGTATGTGATATGGCGTTGATAAAATACCACGGTGATATGCTGACACTCACGGGTAAGGAATGTGAGGAGATAAACGCGGAAAGCGTCAATGATGTTATCGCGGCAATAAAAAAGAGCTACGGAAGCAAGACCGCAAAGGCGGCTAAGCGTATGCTGATAGTTGTTGACGGAACCGGCATTCTTCTGCTGGACGGCTATAAAACAAAGCTCAACGATAAAAATACGCTGAGCTTTTTGCCGGTATGCGGCGGCGGATGAGCAGACATATCGCCTGAGATTAAAACAAAGGTTCAAATTATACACTTTTTCTATCGGCGATACTCGATAAGTTTGACCCGACCGACGCTGACAGCTTTCCGAACAGCGTAAGAGGCATGATACCCGATTATCAGTCGAGCGTTATCAGTCTGCGCCGTGAAATCGAAAACGAAACCAATCCCACAATGCGTGAAATGCTTTACCAGCAAGTGCAGGAAGAGCAATGGGCGCTTGTTGAAAATGTGCAGAATTATACTCATTCGGAGGCGGATAAAAAGGTCGTAACCACCGGCGAATATCATAACGCGATTGCGCATGAGGAAGCGCAGACTGTCAAGACCGCCGATAAACAGGCGCAGACCGCACAGGAAAGCGTTGCAACGGCGGAGACGGCGGCAGTCGACAAAACATCTGCGGAAGAAATAAACGGAGCTGAAAAAGCCTATAACCAAAGCGCAATAAAAAACAGCTACATAAATCCTGTTATCACTGAAAACTTCAATGATACAGATGCATCCAGCACGAGGATATTGAAAAGAATAGACTATTCA
>CAZIQU010000203.1:3290-3627 GCA_964541445.1 uncultured Lachnospiraceae bacterium
CAATATCAATTATAATGCGCAAGCCGCAAAAACAATCGAAAATGAGTTTAAAGCCTCAACTGACAATGATGTTGTCTCGTTCTATGAAAGAGTGAAAAGCGGACAAAAAACAAAACCATATCAGTATGTAAGTGATGTAAACAGACAACAGGCAAAGGATATGGCCGAGCTGACCGGTATAAACATTTCAAATTCAGGTAACGGCTTAGATCGTGTGGGAGTCGAGCATATTGATAATAGGCACGGGACAAAAGGCAAGGCAGACCAAAGTATATCCGATAGTGATGACGTAGGTCGAATTGACTATGTTCTGAATAATTATGATATTATTGAACTG